>CAZVEP010000063.1:0-20180 GCA_964625635.1 uncultured Rhodohalobacter sp. | reverse complement strand
CGGGAACCATAACGGGAGTGCCGGAGGCGTTATCGATGATGAGTGCTTTCATCTGTTAAGGGTAGTGTTCGTAATTATCGTTTAGTTTAATTTTTTAAGCTTTCTAAAACGCCGAATAGATTCATATATGAGTCTTTGAAAATCGTCTGATAACCTGAAAATCAGGATACTTGAAACAAAAAGAATTAATATGATAAGCGACCTTATGATTACATCAATGTAAAAGTTGAACAGGTATGGGATTTGTTCAGAAATAAGTAAACAGGCCACTGATATTGCAAGAACAGCCGCTGCATTCCAGTGGAAGGGCTGCATATCAAATTTAATCCAGACGAAAGCAAACTTCACGAGATTATAGAAAAAGATGGAGAAGGCTGTAGCCATTGCCGCTCCAACGATACCATATACTGGTATCAGAAGATAGTTCGTGAGTATTGTAAGAACGACGAGAAGAACATTTGTATAGAGATCAAACCGATAGTGTCTTGAATTGATGATAATTTTACCGTTTACACCGGTAGCCATGTTAAATAGATTTGCCAGCCCAATGATAACCACCACCCAGTAAATGCCTGCATAGTCAGCGGGAAGAAGATCGATAAGATTATGCAGATTTGCCCAGATACCAACATAGATGAGGCTCCCCGCCAGGAATTGATTAATCGCGGTTCGCCGGTATAGACTTTCAACTTTATCCATCTCTTTTGCTTTAATCATATCAGCCAGTATGGGTGAAGCAATCTTACCTATTGAACGCTGCGGAACGGCAATAACGGATCCGATATAAAAAGCTATTGCATAAACGGCTGTACTTTCCAAGCTGACCATTGTACTGAGCATAATAATATCAACATTGCCGATCAGGAGTCCGGCCAGACCTCCAAGTACTGAATAAGCACCATAAACACTCATGCCTTTATAAAACCGAAGGGTCTCTTTTTGGAATGGAAATGAAAAGTTTAGCTCCTTTTTCACGGCCAGGTACGCAATCAGGTAAAATGGCTGTATACAGTAAATTCCAACATAGATCATCATAAAGGACTGAAAACTCATCAACCCAAAGAAATAGGCGATCAGCAATAGAATAACCAGAAACCGAATCAGGACTTCATTCACAAACGATCCGGTAACTGAGTCTTTTAATGCGTGGATAAAACTATTGAGGACTTCAAAAAAGAGGATAGCAAAAACAAGGGGTACCAGGTAAAAGAAGTAATCGGCAACCAAGCCGGATCTCTCAGAATAGAAAGCTATGAGTGTATCATGGAAGAAGAAAAGTAGTGCTGCTATTAAGACGTAACCTGTGGCTGATACCATTAACCCAAGGGTTAATAATCGTTTTTTTGCATCAGGCTTATCCTTGTAGTAAGGGAAATAACGGATGATTATTTGTTTCATTCCCAGCTGGGAAAGCTGCATGCAGATGACAGAAACAGAAAGTAAAACCCTTGTCAGTCCATACTGATCCTGTGTTAAAATGTTGGGGAAAAGAAGAATGGTAGAAATGAACCCCAGGACAATACCCAAATACGAAAGAATGGAGTTTTGAATGCTTTGTCGTATTATAATGCCCACGGAGAAATCGGCTTTTATTTGAAAGAATTGAAGTTACTAATATTTTTGTGAAATCAAATGTTATCCTAAACATCGCTGCGGGAAAAAACCCATTCCATGATGCACACTGTTCATTTTGCACACTCTTTTTCAAGGTTGTCCGAGACGTTTGTTTACGACTATGTGACGGGTCTGCAAAATCATGGTGTTGATACTCATGTAATTACCCTGAACAGGGTAAATACTAAAGACCGCCCGTTTAAAAATGTACAGCAAATAAATTTGAATTTGTTCAATCCTGAACGGTTGATCCGGCGCGGAGTCGATTTCATTCGCAACCGTTCAAAGGAGACATCGTCCTGGCCGGTGTACAGAAAAAAACTAAGTAGAATTTTGAGTGATCTGGACCCCGATATTATTCATGCGCATTTCGGTCCGATGGGAGTTTTAATATCGCCTGTCGCAAGTTCGCTGGGAATACCTGTTATGGTCACATTTTACGGATACGATATTTCTGAATATGCCCTGGATAGTTATTGGCAGGAACAGTACAAGAAACTTGCTACGCATTCAGATGCAGTAACAGTACTGTCAGAGCAGATGAAGTCTGAAGCTGTGGAGCTCGGTTTTTCTCCCGAAAAAACTAAGGTCATTCATCTTGGTACAGATCTCAGCAGGTTTCCCCGGAAAAGTATCAGCTATCCTGTCCGGAAATTTGTAAGTGTGGGAAGACTTTCAGAAAAAAAAGGCCATATAGACAGTATCAAAGCAATTCAAAAAGCGAAAAGTGAGACCGGTTTGTCACTGGAACTTACCATTATTGGCGAAGGAAATCTCCGTGGAAATCTCCAGGAATATATCAGCGAACATAACCTCGATGATTCAGTAAATCTGGCAGGTAGTTTACCCAATTCTGACGTGATAGACATGCTTTACGAATCAGATGCCTTTATTCTCTGCAGTAAAACCGCAGCGAAAGGCGATAGGGAGGGGACACCGACGGTATTGATTGAAGCGCAGGCGGCGGGCTTGCCGTGCATAAGCACGTATCATTCGGGAATACCCGAAATCATACCAGAGAAAAATCATGATCTATTGGCTCCAGAGGGTGATGTTAAATCAATTTCTGAGTGCATTAAGACACTGGTGACTGCCTCGGAGGCATCTGTGTCAGATCATATCAGGCTGGGACGTGAGCGCGTTGAAAAAGAATTCAATATCGAGGAAGAAACACGGAAGTTTAAACGTCTTTACGAGAGGCTGGCTAAATGATCTTTATTGCAGGTATAGAACGGTCGGCCAGTACATGGGTTTCAAATATTCTGGAAAGTCATCCTGATACAGAAGTTTTCATGGAGCCTCTTTCAATATTTATAACTCGTTTTGAAAAGTGGGGCAGCCGTTTTGAGGTGGTTGAAAACCTGGATGAGAAAGCGGATTACTTTCGATCAGAATTCTCCGTTCTGAAAAATCGCAAAAGATGGTTTTTAACCAAGTTTTCAGAACAAAGTGCAGCCTGGAATCTTGATCTGACGCTTGCTGAATTTCTGGTAAGAAAGAATATTGCGACAGATTCCGTAAAAGATTTCTACGAACTTAACTTCCATCGCAAAGATAGCTACCAGTGGATTCCAAAATCTGAAAATAACAGGGTGGATGTTGTGAAAACGCTGCGCTTGAATTTCAATCCGAAGCTCTTTGAACAAATTGACCCTGACTCAAAGCTGATTATTACCTTTCGTGACATGGCTTCGAATGTGCAATCAATCCTGAAACAATTCAAACAAAACAACCTCTCTGAGCTGAAAGCAGCAATTGTAAATGAGTATGGAGCTGCAGATGTAGAATCTGTTTTCAAATACTGGCGCGACAGTTATAACTCACTTTTAAAGTTTACGGAAGATACATCTGTTCCGGTCTTTATATTCGATCATACGCAGATGCTTATGAATCAGGAAACGGCGCTCATCGATCTAATGAAGTTTACCGGGCTCAAACCATCGAAAAGTGTTAAAGAGTATATTGAGGCCTCCGATCGCAGCGGACAAGGAGTTCATAACACAGACCGAAGCCACGATGCACTTTTAAAACAAATAAAGGCCGACAGGGAATTTGTTTTTCCAAAAATCCGGACTCTGTTGGATTCTTCTGATTTGCATCCCGAAATAATCAGGCGGATGAACGATATTTCTTGATTGAATATACCATTCAAAAGAAAAGTACGGAAGAGAGTGAGAATTAACCGGTTCCTTTAAAACCCTGCCAGATCCAATTTCTGAATTGAAAAAGAGTAACTCCTTTTTCACTCTCAGATTTTATACTATAGTAAATAAACAGAACTGTGGTGGCTTTCCATTTCACGATCTCTTTAATCACGGTGTAAGCCTTACGGAATCCGGATTGCTGACTCATCTGCAGTTTCATGCTTTGGCCAAGGCCAATTGCTTGTCGCCGGATATACTCTTTTGTAAGCCTGGCAGAATTTACCCGATGATACAGATACGCATCAGGCACGTAGTAAATCGTTTCATTTGCTTCCCTGAGTCTTTGGAAAAACTCTTTCTCTTCACTTGCTTTCAGGTCACTTCCAATGCGTCCAAGGTCTGTATTGAAATAACCAATCTCTTCAAAAATTTCTTTTTTGAACGCCATATTTCCTCCAAATGGATAGTCGCTGGATTTATATGGTTTAATGGCTTCACCGTGATCATGGTGACCAAGCAATGGCAGCAGGTAGGATGACATCCATTCAGGACGGGGATCGTCAAATTGTACATGGATTTTTCCGCCGGCTGCTTTGGCATCCGGAAAGGAATCGAAAAAGCTGAGCCATGCGTTTACAAAAGATTCCGGAACCCGGATATCATCATCCAGGAAAATAATGACATCAGCAAGGGCCTCTTTTATTCCCCTGTTACGTGCGTGGGAAAGTCCCTGCTCCGTTTCCCGTACCTGTTGAAAATTCACGTCTTTTGTTTTTGCGAGAGCTTTACAGCTAGTGCATACGTCAGGCGTGGAGTCAGTCGAATTGTTATCGATTACCAGTATCTCAACCGGGTAACCCATCGCTGAGTGGATCAGCGAATGCAGAGAATCTTTGAGATACTCTGCCCGGTTGTAGGTGCAGATGATAAATGATACTTTTGGTTTTTCAGACATAAGCGGCTGGCATCGTTCCGGCACAATTTAAGAAGTATAGAGCCGGAAACCATAACGATGATTCTGAAATATCAGAATGAGCATCACTTCTTATTTCATTACCTTGACGAATATGGAAGGGCGAAAATACAATTGACCTATACATAAGCGATTGACCCTGCAGCGATTTTTAAACTCGAATAATAAAGCAGCATCGGAAGGCTCTTGAACCTCAGGAAAACTATAAAGGATGTAAATCTATATTACCGATATGCAAGCCGGCGCATCGGCCTGCCGGGGTACAGAATCCATCAGGTACGTCTTCCCAGAGAGCGATTGATTTATATTCCTGTTCCAAAAAATGCCTGTTCCAGTACAAAGGAGGCACTTCATGAAATTGAATTTGGGAGGAGATTCGATAAAGACAGGGATATAAACGCACCCTATATAAATATTCATGATTATTATAAAAAGCGGCCAAAAGCTTTTACCGGGCTAAAAAGAATCGCTTCAGAAAAGGAATTCACCCGGTTCGCAGTTGTCCGTGATCCGGTTAGGCGACTTGTTTCCTGCTACAGAAACCGGGTTGTGGATTTAGGAGATTTGAGTATTAATCCCAAATCTCTTGAAAAATATGGGCTTGATAAAACTCCTGATATCAATACATTTGTTTTGAATCTCAAAATGTACCAAAAGGCGAATAAAAGTATCGAGCACCATTCCAGGCCCCAAGTGGCATTTTTCGGTGGTACACTTGATTACCTCGACAAAATATTTACGATGGATGAACTTGATAAGCTGCAGGATTTTCTAAAAACTTATCGTCCGTCTCTCAGGTTTTTGAGCCAAAAGTCGGGCGGGACCTCATATTCTGTATCCGATTTGTCTGACGAAGCACTTAAATACGCCATCAATTTTTACCGGCAAGACTATCGCTTGCTGGCCCGATATTATCAGGCAGATAGTCACCTAAACAGGCAACAAGCGAGGCCAAAATTTTGAAGAATGATAATCGTCAACTGGTCAGCGTCATTATACCTACGCACAACAGGAAGGGGTTGTTGGAGCGTGCCGTGAACTCAGTACTCGAACAGACCTGGAGTCCGGTAGAGCTTGTAATCGTTGACGATGCATCGGACGACGAAACGCCCGCCTATCTTGATCAATTACAGAAAGATCACGATCGGATACAGGTGATCAGCAATACGGAATCAAAAGGTGCTGCTGTAAGTCGTAATATTGCTGTTCAACATGCCAGTGGAGAGTTTATTACCGGCCTTGATGATGATGATTACTGGCGTCCGACACGTGTTGAGCGATTAATGGAGGAATTTGAGGAGGGGTTTTCAGCTGTATGCTCCTACGACAGAATGGTGATGAATGATCGTGAGGCTGTTTGGAGGAAGCCGACAATGATTACACATGATGATTTGCTTTATTATAACCAGGTAGGAAACCAGGTACTCACAAAAAAGGAGTTTCTTGATGAGATTGGCGGTTATGATGAAGACCTGCCATCGGCTCAGGATTACGATCTCTGGATTCGTCTGTCCCGGCAATTTGGGCCTATACGAACTGTGACCCAGCCACTTCAGATCGTAAATATGGAGGAAGATCGCGAGAGGATCAGTACGGCAGATCAAAAATTGGATGGCTACTACCAGTGCTACGAAAAGCACAAAGACTGGATGAGCGCTAAACAAAAAAAATACCAGAAATACCGCCTTAAACTGGCGGAAGAAGAATCTGTGAGCTGGCTCGACCTGATACGATCAGTTCCTCCCGGACTCTATATCAAGGAGATTACGCGAAAACTATTTTTATAAGTTTGAGTTTGAAGAGGTATGGTTCGTTACAATAATTTTGGCAATGTCTGAGTATTATCCATAAAAAGTTGATCAGTTAGCGGTTATCAGTTACCAGATAACCAATAACCGATTCCCAGTTAACTAATCAACTAATCAACAAATATACCAATCACCAAACATGAGCTGGTTCGAGACATCTTACGTCTATCGAAAGAACATCCACCCGATACTTGCAAAATTTCCATTTTACGATTACTGGATGCTGCGGCGGCACAGCATGCTGGCCGATAACGGCTGGTTTAAGAGTTTCAGGACGGGGAAAAGCATCGATCGAAACGGTACCCCTATTCCCTGGTTTGTCTACAACGCTATCGATTTTTTGGACGAGCGTCTGCCGAAAGATGCATCGATTTTTGAATATGGAGCAGGAAGCAGCACGTTGTGGTGGGCAGATCGTGCCGCCGGCGTTCATTCTGTTGAGCATAATATGAAATGGAAAGAGTGGGTGAAGGACGATTTGCCAGATCATGTAAGGCTCTTCCATAGAAAATTGGGAGAGGGATATGAATCATCAGTGCTGCTGGCTGGAAAAAAATATGATGTAATTATTCTGGATGGACGAAACAGGGACAAGTGCCTGGGCCATTCGCTTCAGGCATTGTCGGACAGGGGCGTGATAATTTTTGATGATTCCGACTGGGAGAAATATCAAAAAACCATTGGCTACCTGAGGTCACTCGATTTCAGGCAGATACCGTTTCGGGGGATGTGTCCGATTGAATTCAAAAAAAGAGAAACATCGGTTTTTTACAGGGATGGTAATTTGCTTGGGATTTAACATAACCCTCCAAGGGTTTTAAACCCTTGGAGGGTTTATTCTATTTAAGATTTATCCGAATCTTCATTGTCGGGTTGTGCGCCATCAGATCTGTCATCCCGCCGGTAGAGGACAAGCCCAAACAGACCCGTTCCGAAAAGTGCAAATGTTCCAAGTCGGCCAAGCCAGTAACCAGCAGCGTACCATTCAGGTTCAAGAGTAAGAACCAGTTGATGATCTCCAGCAGGAACTTCAAAGCCGCGAAGTACATAATTCGTGCGGATAATATCTGTCTCTTCCCCATTCAGCGTGGCTGTCCAGCCCGGCGGGTACCAGATTTCTCCAAGTACTAAAAATCCGGGTTCTGACCTGCTCAGATCAATCGAAATTTTATTAGGGCCGTATTCTGTAATTACAGCCGATGAGGTTGTGTCAGATGAAACGTCTGTAGTGATAGGCGTTGATGTAAATGCAATTGAATCGGCTTCGAATTCACCGGAAATACGTTGCAGTACATCCGTTTCCGACATCATAGTTTCGATGGTATCTACAAACCACGCTTTGGGCAGTACATTTAGATTTTCGATAACAATGCCTTGCTGGTCGCTATAAGCTGTTTCAAAACCGGGAAGCTGAACAGAGCCCCGAGCAGAAATATATTTCACGTTAAGCATTTCCAGTACGCCGGAGTTAATACCGTTCGGCCCGCTGAAAACAGCTGCATCCAGCAGATCCTGGTAGTATCCTAATTTTGCACCTGAATAGCCGCCAATGGATGGATAAAAATAGGCGGGAACCGCATTGTTAAACGGATTGTCGAGTAGCGGAAGCGTCCGGTAGCTCCATCCGTTCTCATGTGCGCTGTTGGTTTCGATAAATCGATCAATTTCACGTTCCTGTCGCTCAACCACGTCTTCTCGTGATAAACTTCCATCAACTAAAGCACTCTCGTTTAGATATCTTTTGTCAACCAGGATCATATCGGCTGCAAGAAGAATGCATAGCACAACCACGGCGGTTGCAGCTGAGATTTTTCGTTCTCCGGCAAACCAAATGAGTGCAACGCCAATTACAATAAGAAATAGAAATCGAAGTGAGTCGGCACGGGCCATTTCTTCGCGCTGTGGAATCAGTTCGTTATTTATAAATCGATTGACGGTCTGAGATACTCTGGGATCGTCAACCGGTACCTGATTTTGCTGAGCGATCTGCTGGGCAAGTTGTTGTCGTTCGCCTGGCTTTTCATAAGAAAGCCCGGCAAATCCGACGCCTGCCAGAAGTAACCCTGCACCTCCAGCAATCATAAGTGCCTGCTTCCAATTGCCCGGTTGTTTTCCTCGTCTACCCTTAAACATGTTAATCTGTTCAAACGTCCAGTCAAGGCCCATTACAGATACGACACCGAAACAGAAAACAGTCGTCATCAACCACATTTCAGGTGCCCGGAATTTATCAAAGAGCGGAAAGTAGTCGAACATTAGCTGATTCAGCAAAAGGAAATTTTCTCCCAGTGAAAAGAGAAGCGTCGCAATGCCGGGTCCCAAAAACATCCATTTGAGTTTGTGCTTTGATTTTAACAAACCGATGATAAAAAACAGAAACACCAGTGACCCCATATAATGAGGGCCGCTTGTAACTGATTTAGGACCCCAATAGGCGTCGCTCGAGGAACCGCCGTAAGAACCGGGGATTGCAAGTGTGAGGAGTTCTCCAAAACCCTGAGACCAGGCGAACGCATAATTTTGAGAAAGCCCTTCGGTATTTTCGATTTCGGATCCGCCACGGGTACTGTATTCTGAATATTCAGATGTACTCCAGTATAATTGAATCGTAATGAGCAGTGAGAGAACTGCAGCTATCGTTAGTAAACCTGTATGCTTTGAAAAGGCTGTAAAGGTTGAATTTTTATAAGCCCGAACAGCATCCGCAATAAACAGAGTGCCGAGAGGGAAGAGAAAGAAATATGTGACCTGAGGATGATATGCCCTGAGATGTAGTGTAAGCGCGAGGCAGAATGCAAAAAAGGCAAGCCAGCGGTTTATCTTTGATCGGGTCATTAGCAAGTAGCCTACATAAATCCACGGTATGTATATGTAGGCAAAGAATTTGGCGTTGTGACCCGCACCAATAATGATGGGTATGTAAGTGCTAAGCCCTATGGCAACTGATCCAAAAACTGCGGTAAGCGGCCTGAACCCCATCAAAAGAAGCATTACATATGCACCGCCAAAAAGAACCCAATACTCAAGGGCGGGATAAAGAAAACGGAAGCCTTTTTTTAGAAGGGTGTCAAGATTCCATGCCTGCGGAGGGTGTGAAATCGTTGTGGCAGGCATTCCTGAAAACATATTTGATGCCCAGTGGGCTACATCATCGTGAGTCTCATTGTATTCGATAATGGATTCTGCTCCGGCTCTCCACTGGATGGCGTCATGCCCCATATACTGCTGTCCTCCAAGTGTGGAGGAGAAAAATAGAATAAATGGGATGATGAAAAGAAATCCAAGAGCTGCGAGGTGCTGATTGCGGGACGAAAGGGATGTCCAGAAGTTCGTCGTATCTTCTGATTTTGATTTCT
This sequence comes from uncultured Rhodohalobacter sp., assembly GCA_964625635.1. Classification (GTDB taxonomy): domain Bacteria; phylum Bacteroidota; class Rhodothermia; order Balneolales; family Balneolaceae; genus SW132. Next base: position 10,285 of record CAZVEP010000063.1, on the reverse strand, counting down.
TTTTAGAGGGCATGTGACGTTAATGAGGCGTGCAAAGAAGTATTGGTTATAGACAGAAGCTGCGATTTGGCAGCCACAAAATGAAGGTTGAAACTTGCTTTACAGACAAAAGCTATTCAATGACCCGGGGAACCCGAAAGTAGTCAGAGTCAGCATCCGGAGCATTTTTTAGCGCTTCTTCATGACTGAGAGGCTCTTTTGCTTTGTCTTCCCGAAACTTTGATGACGTTACATCTGACACATGCTCGAGTGGTTCCACATCTGAGGTATCCAGCTCTCTGAGTTTCTCCATGTAGCCGAGGATTTTATTCATGTCCTCTTTCAGATTCTCTGCTTCATCATCTTGCAGGTGGAGGCGGGCAAGATTTGCTACGTATTGAATTTCATCTTTTGTAACAGACATAAATATGTTTATTTAATCATCGTTGTTTGTAAACAGCTTGAAAGGTACTAAAATGTTTTGAAAAGGATAAGTTGCTTTGGTTAAAAAGGGCGCCTGATCTCCGGACAGAATTTTGGCTGTCAGGGACAAATAGAAACGCCCGGTATCAAAACTGAAACCGGGCGTGATTTGAATCTTAAAAGAAGTTTTTTGTGAACTATTGGCCGATCTGACGGTCAACTTTCTTTTTATATTTCTCGTAAAGCTCTCGATGCGCATCTGCCATATCAATTTTCCGTCCCTGAATGTAAGCCTGCTCTATTTGTGAGCTGTACTCTACAGGATTGCCGGTGGTAATCATAAGTGTGGCATGTTTGCCGATTTCCAGCGACCCAATACGGTCGTCCAGTCCAAGAATTTCAGCAGGTGCCAGCGACACCGCATAGAAGGCCTGGTCCAGAGAGAGACCGAAAGCAGCTGAAGCCCCGGCCTCATTTGCGAGCCTGAACGTGTAGGGCGCGCTTGATCCGCCTGCAATAGCATATGTCACACCTGCCGATTCAAGCTTGGCAGGTAGCCGGTAGACATCATTGTACGGCTCCCAGTCGCGGTCGGGTGAATCCAGAACAGAAGTAATAATGACCGGCACATCTTTCTCAATCAGAAACTCAGAAATGTAGTGAGCATCGCGGCCGCCCATGATAATAATATCGAAACCCTGATCCTCCGCCCAAACAACAGCATCCTGTATTTCCCGCATTTCATCAGCTTCGACCACTACTGGCTGCTCGCCGCTGATCATGGCCTCCATGGATTCCAGACGGGAATCATTTTCCAGCCTCGGAGCGTTTCCGTTCATATAAGCCTGCTTTGCTTTGTGATATGCTTTGGCTTCGGCAACAAAATCGTGCAGGGCGATAAGTTCATCGTCGTAATCATCGTCATCCGCTGATGGCCAGTTGATGATCATTCCTGTGCGTGAATCAAGAATCATATCTTCCCAGGTCCAGCCGTCAAGCATCATTGAGGATGATTGACCTGAGATCACACCGCCGCCGGGGGTGGTTACTGCCGTAAGTACACCATTGGAACGTGCGGTTCCGATGTGACGGCTTTGCGGATTAAAAGCAATTTCAGGCGTCACATTTGGATTAAAATCGCCGGTCTCGCTGATATCGACTGACATACCAACAGCGCCAATTTCGTATAGGCCCATTCGCGAATACGCGTCGATCATACCAGGATAGATCTCTTTCCCGGTTACGTCTACGCGTTCAGCACCCATTGGAATTTGTACATTTTGTCCCAGTGCTGTAATCACGCCATCTTCAAACAGAATCGTGCCGTTTTCAATGACTCCGTTTGACACGGTGTAGATTGTACCTCCGGTAAGTGCGATCGGCTGGCTCTGCATGGGCGCAGGTGTTTGTGCCTGAACGGTAATGGCAATTGCTAAAAATAGCAGAATCGTTAGAAGGCTGACCGTGAAAAGCACCGGCAGATATCCTTTAGTTTGATCCGGACGTTTGGCTGCTATGATTCTTGCGTGGTTCATGGGAGTGGGATTATTATTTAAGAATTCGTTTGAACCGTCTTGATTAAAATTATTCATTAGTCAACCTCCAGCATGTATTGAATAAGTAATGCCTGTTCCTCTGCGATGCGCTGCTGAAGCTCTGCATCCCTTTCGAGGTCAAAATATTTACGGCCGTCAATCCATGTCTGTTCAGCCTTTGTTTCAGTTGACAGAGGATCGCCATTCCAGATCACAAAGTCAGCATGTTTACCGGGCTCCAGCGAGCCGACATATTCGTCAAGCCCCAAAACTTTTGCCGTGTTGATTGTAACAAGGGCGAGGGCATCTTCTGGATCCATTCCGGCATAGACCATCTTGGCGGCCTCCCAGTTCATACGGGAAGCAATCTGGCTGTTATCCGAATGAAGTGATGTAAGTACACCTGCCTCGGTGAGCAGCTTCGCATTGAAGATGGTACCGTCGTAGGCTTCAATTTTGAAGGACGACCAGTCTGACCAGACAGCAGCTCCGGCGCCATGTTCTCTGAGTTCCGACGCCACTTTGTATGCCTCAACCGCATGATGAAATGTTTTAATTCTGAAGTCGTAAGATTCAGCAAGTCTCATCAGGGCAAGTATTCCATCCTGACGATAGCTGTGAGACTGTACGAGTATATCGCCATTCAGGATGCCAGTTATTGCTTCCAGGCGAAGATCGCGCCTGGGCGGGATTCCTTCACCGGTTTCATTCCACTCATTCCATCGGGCTTCATAGTCCCTTGCCTGTGAAAATCGATCTGCGATAATGTGCTGCGTACCCATTCGCGTATCAGGGTAGCGGTTGCTGCCGACACGCTTAGGATTCTCACCCAAGGCGAATTTGACCGTTCTCGGGGCATTTTCAAAATTGAGGTCGTGCGATAGGGCACCCCATCTAAGTTTGATGGGAGCATTTTGTCCGCCAATAGGATTAGCGGAACCGTGCATGACGTGGGTCGTTGTGAGGCCGCCTGCAAGCTGACGGTACATCCAGATATTATTGATGTTCAGCACATCTGATATTCTTACTTCAGGTACGATGGCATTACCAACCTCATTCACAGCGTCTGTTCCGGAGTGAATGTGCGGATCGATAAGTCCGGGTGTTACGTGCTTGCCTTCAGCATCAATGACAGTTGCTCTCCGGGGGGCACTTAAATTTTGGCCAACCTCAACAACTTCACCATCACGCATCAAAATGTCGGCATTTTCCAGAACTCCCTGCTCACCCATCGTCCATATTGTGGCATTTTGAACCAGGATGGCTGATGGCTGCTCAGGAATGGATTCCAGGCCGTATTCCATGTTGGGACGGATATCTGCCAGTGAAACTGTGCGTTCCGGAAACGAAACTTCCTCAGGTGCTTCAGTATCTGCCGTTGATGACCGATCGGCATTCCAGACGACACGCTGGCCATCCGGTAAAACCGCCCACCCGCTGAGCTCGTCGCCTGATAATGAAGCTGTTACCCTTGTGACACCCTCCATATCTTCACCAGAAAGTGAAAATCTGAATCGGCCTGAAAGATCATGGAAAGATACAGATGACAGCTCAACCTCTTCACCATCTATAGTCATAGTGCCTTTCGGGCTGCCGGGTGCTCCTGTGATACTGATATCACCACTTAGCATGGTGTTTGAAGATGTTGCCGTCCACTCGCCAAGTACATGAGTGCCTGGCACAGGATTTACACGGTAGTGATGCCCGTCAACCCATACGTCGCTGATGGAGCTCTGGTGGGTAAACAAGTCGCCATTACTGACGATAAAGTTCGCAGCTTTGCCTTCTTCGAGTGTGCCATGGGTCTCGCCAATGCCAAGTAGGTTAGCCGGATTGACCGTAAGAGCTGCCAGGGCAGTCTCAGGATTAAGGCCTGCATGAACAGCCTTTCGGATATTTGGAAGTACGTTTTTCAAATCATCCATCTCGCTGGTTGTGAGAGAAAAGTCAATACCGGCCTCCGCAACGCGTGCCGGGTTTTCAGGTGCGAGATACCAGTGGCGAAGGTCTGCAAGATCCTCATCCATCGCATCTTCAGGGGTATCGATATCGGGTTTCTCTGGAAATTCGAGTGGAAGAATCAATGGGACGTTGTATTGAGAGATGTAATCAAGAATTCGGTATTCGTGGCCGCTTCCCCTGATCCAGGGCGAAATGTCGAATTCTTCTGTAAAACGAATGCTGCGGATGACCTCTTCGTCACTTTCTGCGGCAAAAAGAAGCGGCTGATCACCGCGGGCGGCATCTATAAGAGCTTCCAGGGCGGCGTTTGATTCAGGCCGCTGCAATCCCTGTGGATTTGACTCATATACGCTGTGTGCACGTTCATACCAATCTGCATCAAGAAGTGTTTGCCTGATAAAGGCGATGCCTCCCATATCGGATGTAGGATAGCTGTAGCCTAATGCCCAGCTTCTTGTAAGGTTAACAGCCTGCGCCACTTCAGATCGAACAACTCGTTGCGATACTTCGCCTTCTCCAAGACTCATAACGGCTGTTTCACCTTTAAAAATGCCGAGTGGGGGTACCGACAGAGCCGAAGTAAATCCCTGATTGCGAAGTGCTTCACTTCCGTCATCTTCAAGTTCATACTCACCGGTTGCGGTAAGATGTGCCCTGAGTTGTACATTCCACGAAAGGTTGCCTCGGTCGAGTTCTTCCCTTGGATTTTGCTGACCGATCTCGGTGTAAGGGTCAATGAAGCCAGGTGTAAGAGTGTGTCCTGTCATATCCCATATACGGGCATCGGCAGGAGGGCTGACACGACGTCCAACTGATTCTACCACGCCATTTCGAATGACAAGGGTTGCATTTTGAAGAACTTCACCCGGCGCTACTACGATTGTGGCATTGGTAAATGCGTGAACCGCCGGTGGATTTTCATCCATACCAAGCGTTGGTGCTGTTGTCTGTGCTGTCACAGCTAACGGAAATAGCAGAACAGCAGCGGTTAAAAGAAGGAGTTTCTGAAAGAGCTGATTGATAAAAAATCGGCTGAGTTTATTTTTCATGTTCAGTAATTTATATCAGGGATTTACAAATAGAATTGAATCGAAAGGATAACCTCAGGAGAGAGTTAAACATTCGGGATGATGGTTATTTTTGATGACGAGGCATCTTTGGGTAGAATTGGTTACCAATGAAAATAGTATAAGATTACTCGATGTAAAGCTAAAATATGTAAATTGACAGCTGGAGCTGTTAAGCTTTTGCCATTGCGGCTCAAAGAAGTATCCAGGATAAAGTGAGCAGAATTAAGATCCAGACGCCGGCTTTAAACAAGGGCGATTGTTTTGGGAACTCATAACCGCAGATGGGACAAACGTCGGAACTTGCGTCTACTTCTACAGCACAACCCGGGCAATCAACTTTTTTCATTGGTAAACAATTTGTGATTAAATAGCATAAAGTCACGTATTATTTCTTTTACTATTAATAATATAGTAATGAATTTATTTTTGAAGAAGCCGCAGCAGGATAGAATTTGAGAGGAGTAAATGAAGGCTTTCACTTTTTTCAATGGCGATTGTACATTCACCTAAACAAAAGTGTCGGTAATTCGTAGGAAAGAGCAACTGAAAACCAATCAATTATATTATGGCAGGACAAGGATCAGGCGGAAATGTTATTGCAGCACTCTGTAGTTTTTTTATCCCGGGGCTTGGGCAGCTATTGCAGGGCAGGCTTCTGATAGCCATTATTATGTTTTTGGCCGCCGGGGCTTTATGGGTTTTCCTTCTTGGGTGGATCATTCATCTTTGGTCAATTCTTGATGCTGCAAAGTTCAAGCCTTGAGCCTATCACCTGAGTTCACAAGCGATTGTCTCCTTAAGGAGGGCAGAGTACCGGGTTGCCAAAATAGTCAACCTGCTGATTTGGGGCGCCGGTATCTGCCCAATTTTTTAAGTTATTTTTCCAATTTGTTTTCTCGATAGTTGAGTGTCTTACAGCGATATCCCGGCGAGTATATAAAATTGCTCGGTATTCGGATTGAGGATAACTGCTCCGCTGAGCGGAAGGCTGAAAGAGTCCGTGATTTTAATCTCTTTACTTGTGCCGATACCTACATTCACAATCGCAAAGTCGCCGTTGGTTGAGTGCCATCCATCGCCCGCACCGGCGAATAAATCGGCTGGACCGGCTGAATATCCCAGCTCAAAATACATGTCTTCGCCAACAGAACCGGCTCCGGGGGCTTCATTGAAAATATAGTTTCCTGAAAGTGAGAGATCGCCAATTGAATATCCCAGGTTCAGTTCGAAAGCATGGCTGTCTTCTTGACCGAATGGTACCCCTGGGTAATAATAGTCAGTGAAGCCAATGCTGAGTCCGAAATCGAAACTATAGCTTGTGTAGAGATCCATCTCCTGGAAACCGGGCGAGCCTGCATTGCCGTCTATTCCCTGCGAACCCCAGGCGCCGAGAGCAAATCCACCGGCAGAATATTCAACGGAAGGCTGGATAGAAGGGCCGGAATATGCGATGCCTCTGAAAACGTATGTGCTAAAGAGATCAACACCGGTAGATAGTTCCTGTGCTGATGCCTCATTCGGTTTCATCATAGCAATCATAAGGATAGAAAAAATTGTAATTACTGAAGTCTTAAAAAGTCGATTCGTTGTATTCTTTGTTTTCATTGTATTATTTTGAAGTGGTTGAAAGGATTACGCAAGTGATTTGAGTAACCAAAGGAGCACCGGATGATCAGTCTTGGGTGCTCCTTTTTTTATGGTTTGAATTGATTACTGGGAATAAAAAACCTTTTAGGCTGTAAACTGCCCCAGTTCAGATGTTTTAACTGGTGAGAAGTCAGGATACGCGTGGTTACCGTGTTCGGAAATGTCAAGTCCGTCAGATTCAACCTCAGGTGTAACCCGCACGCCCGCAATGGCTTTGATAGCGCCAAATACAGCGAGTGAGAATACGAAGGTAACGCCAAGGATTGCGGTTGTTCCGAGAAGCTGAACAAGGAAGCTTGCTTCTGTGAATATTCCAACGGCGAGAGTTCCCCAAATACCACATACGCCATGAACAGAGATGGCGCCTACAGGGTCGTCAATTTTAAGCTTATCAAACATCAGGATAGCAAATACCACAATCACACCAGCGGTTGCACCAACCATCACAGCACCTGTGAGTGAAATAACATCAGCACCTGCAGTTATACCTACAAGGCCGGCAAGAATACCGTTAAGTGCCATTGGGGCATCCAGGCTTTTCATCACAACCTGGGTGGTGATCATAGATGCCAGCGCACCGGCACATGCAGCGAGTGCTGTGGTAACAAACACGTAAGACACGCCAATGGGGTCGGCGCTAAGAACAGATCCGCCATTGAACCCAAACCATCCGATAAAAAGGAGGAAAACACCAACAGTTGCAAGCGGGATGTTGTGAGCAGGTATGGCAAACGTTTTTCCATCTTTATATTTACCGGTACGCGCGCCAAGAAGTATTACGCAAGCAAGGCCTGCTGCTCCGCCAACACCGTGAACTAACGTAGAACCTGCGAAATCATAGAATCCGAGGGAATCTAACCATCCGCCGCCCCATACCCAGCTTCCTGTCATAGGATAGCAGAGTCCGACCAGCAGCACACCAAAAATCATGAAAGAGGAGAGCTTAATACGTCCCGTTACACACCCGGATACAATAGTAGCGGCAGTAGCAGCGAACATCGCCTGGAAGATGAAATCAGACCAGATAGTCATGTCCATTCCGTAGGCCGGGGTAAGCATACCGACAGGATTGGAGGCATCAAAACCAACTCCAAATCCGCCAAATCCCAGTATTCCATTAAAATCGCCGGGGTACATTATTTGAAACCCAACAAGTGCATATAGCAGAATTCCGGAACAGAGGATAAACACGTTTTTGTAGATGACGTTAACTGAATTCTTTGATTGCGTCAGGCCACTTTCAAGTGAAGCGAAGCCGAGGTGCATCAACAGCACCAAGAACGCAGCAACGAGAATCCAGAGGTTATCGACGATAAATTTTGTATAACCGGGTGATGCCTGAAATTCTTCGAGTGTCGCAAATTCCTGCATTTCTTCGGCTGCCGGTACAGCAGCAGCTTCAGTATCGGCAACGGTGATTGCTTCAACTGCCTCAGCGGCAACCTGCGGATCCGGTTGATCACCAATCGCGACGTAACCTACGCCTACGACAAGCACTAATAATAATAGGGTTGACTTAATATATTTATTCATGGTTGAAAGATTTATTGAGGTTGACTCGATTAAAGTTCAAGGCTGAGCAGGGGATTGTCAAAAATATTTAAGGCAAAATGGATAAAAATCATTATATATTAAAACAAATTGGAAAAGCGCTTTTACCATCTATCATTCTGTGGTTCAATCGATTAAAACAAATGGAATGAATAAATATTAAGATTGTATTTTGGGATTTTTGAGAGTGAAATCAGGAAATGGGCGTCAATTACACAAATAAATTGAGAGGGATGGGCCTAAAGGATTGATTTGACTGATCCTCCGTGACTGAAGAAGAAAACAGGGCAGTGGAGATATCTGTGGGCTTACAAATAAATTGCTCTCTAATCTTTGTAAGACCTTATCATTTCATCATAGAACAGGCCGTATAAGGATATTAGAAGGTGGTATTTCAGAAGGTTCTGTAATTGATTAAATTATCTAGGAGAGATTTATATTTTGTAAGTACAGTAGCACTGACAACTTAAAACACGTCAATGATGAGTGCATCACTAAAAGTGGGACGATTTGCAGGAATAAAAGTTCAAATTCACTGGACCTTTTGGCTTCTTTTCGTTTTTGTGGGGTTTATGGTCGTATCAAATGAAGGCAGCCTTGCTGATGTTGGATGGCATTTTCTGTTTGTATTTGCTCTTTTTTTCTGTGTAATTCTCCATGAGTTTGGCCACGCACTTACGGCCAGGCGGTTCGGTGTGGGAACACGCAGCATCACGCTGCTACCAATCGGTGGACTGGCAAGCCTAAAGGAGATACCCGATAACCCTAAGCAGGAGTTTCTCATTGCAGTTGCCGGGCCACTCGTAAACGTGGTCATCGCACTGTTGCTCTACCCGTTTGTTCCACTTGAATCCTACGCTGGCCAGGATCCGGAAGTTCTTCAGGAGCAATTATCATCTATCAATGGCGGTAATTTCCTGTTCTTTCTCTTTTTTGTGAATGTTGCCCTGGTACTTTTCAATATGCTTCCGGCTTTCCCCATGGACGGAGGGCGGGTTTTCCGTGCGCTTCTGTCAATGAGGATGGGCCGTGTCCGAGCCACGAGTATAGCATCGTCTGTAGGTAAATTCCTGGCTTTTTTCTTTTTCCTTTTTGGGCTTTTCTATAATATAATACTGGCAGTGATTGCCGTGTTCATTTATTTTGGTGCTCATTCCGAGAATATTACCGTCCAGCAGCTGGGTCTTCTTGAAGGGAACGCGGTTCGGGATGCTATGATCACCGAGTTCTCCATCTTAAAACCGGATTCTTCCCTGTCTGATGCAGTCGATAAAATTCTTGCAACCACAGAGCAAAACTTTGTTGTTGCGTCGAATGGGGACCTGGAGGGTGTTTTATATATGGATGATCTTGCCCGGGCGCTAAAACAAGACGGCAATAACCTTACGGTTGGTGATGTAATGGATCGCGATATTCGAACACTTGAAGCTGAGAAGCCACTCTCCAGCGGATACAGAAGTATTCAGCGGGGTGGAAAGAACTTTTTTCCCGTTTTGGAAGACGGTGATATTGTCGGCGTTGTGGATATGAACAACATCAATGAGTTCCTGACCCTCAGGGCCGAGTATGATTATTGAACTTAATGCAGCTTTACGACGACGGAGCCGCAGCTACCGCTGTTCCCCAAGCCGCTGCACGGTATGATCTCTGTTAAACGCATCTCCAAAACATACGATGAACAGGTTCTGAAGGATGTCAGTCTCGACATCCCAGGTGGTAAAACGGTATCCCTGATTGGGCCAAGCGGCTGCGGAAAATCAACGCTGCTGCGAATAATCATGGGGCTGATCGATGCTGATTCGGGCCGGGTCCTGATTAATGAACAGCAGTTAACTGCACAAAACGTACTCAGCCTGCGCCGGCAGATGGGATATGTTATTCAGTCCGGCGGTCTTTTCCCTCATCTGACAGCCCGGGAGAACCTGACCCTGGTGACCGGATTCCTGGGCTGGGAAGGAAACAGGGAAACAGAGCGGATTAACGAGCTTTGCGAGCTCACAAATATCGCGCCATCAGATCTTGACCGGCAGCCGGACGGGCTTTCAGGCGGGCAGGCTCAGCGGATTAGTCTGATGCGGGCACTCATGCTTGATCCGGACATTATACTGCTGGATGAGC
>CAZVEP010000062.1:0-20357 GCA_964625635.1 uncultured Rhodohalobacter sp. | reverse complement strand
AAATTACACGATTCAACATCGGTGGCGGCTGGTTCCTGACTGACAACGTTCTTGCAAAACTGGAGTACGTCACTCAGTCTTACGACGGAGAAGGATTCGATGGCAGCCCGTTCGCTGGTGCTGAGTTCAACGGAATTAACCTTGAAGCCGTAATCAGCTTCTAAACGAATAAGATTGAATTAAACACTACTCAATTATTTCATGTGCGGCTCCCTGATACGGAGCCGCATCTTTCAACCCACTTTTTCACATTAAATAACAAACTATCATGAAACGTATTACCACATTTATCACTCTTATTTCGCTAATGTTATCCTTCGCCCAGCTCTCAACTGCTCAAAATGGCGAAATGCAGCTTACTCTCGATCAAGGGCACGAAATGATGATTGACGGAACATCAAATATTAGAGACTGGGATGCCCAGGTCAATACCATCAATACTACCTTTGTTATGAATGAATTCGACATTAGTGATTTGTCATCGTTAACTGCAGATCACTTCGAAACACTTGAACTCTCTATACCCGTCGAAGATATTGAGTCAGAATCAGGCAAATTGACCAAAAATATGCATAAATATTTGAAGGGAGATGATCATCCAGTCATCACTTTCAACCTCTCTTCCATTGATTCTATGTCCGTTGATGGCAACACGGCTACGATTAATGCGACCGGTATTATTAATGCTGCAGGGGTTGATCATGAAACATCAATGACTGTGCAAGCCACATTCGAAAATGGAAAAGTTACATTCTCAGGTACTCAACCACTTTTGATGACCGATTTCGGTATCGACCCTCCAACAGCACTGTTCGGCACAATTCGTGCACGCGATGAAATAGATATCATTTATTCACTAACATTTTCGGATAATACGTCAATTTAGTGAGGCGCAATCACCCGGCCGGCTCTGAACCTATCTTTCAAATATGTTTTGTCTTTGATGGTTTTATGAGCTCCGGGTGGTTATTTTTATTCTACACTACACATCTTTACCGCTCAAAATAAATTATTGAAACCTTGTTACTGCTCCGTCTCCATATAACCCTTTTACTTCTCGTAACCGGCTTGGTTTTTGGTACGGCATCCGCACAGGATATTACAATTGACAAGGAAAGCAGCCGTCTGTGGATTGAAGGAAGTTCAAACGTCAATCGATTCCAGTGCAGGGCTGGCCGCTATAATACGGATGTGGACCCTCCTACAACAGATACAACCGCAAAAGTTAAATTAGATGTAGATGTAAAAGGATTTGATTGTGGCAAACGGCGAATGAATCGCGATCTATACGAAACACTATTAGCCAACAAGCATCCTTTTATCAGTTTTGAATACGACAGTACTGAATCGATGACGTACTCAGAAGAGACCGATACATACAACATGTCGGTGGCGGGAAAACTCACGGTAGCAGGGCATACCAATCGAATTAAGTTTCCGCTCACGGCTGTCCTTAAAGATGAAAACACTATTCGGGCAGTTGGCAGCACGATTTTGAAGATGACCGCCTATAATGTAGATCCCCCAAGTGCTCTGCTTGGATTAGTGAGAGTAAACGATGAACTCGTAGTTCACTTTGAAATCATTGCGAACCTGAACAATTTAGAGCTTCCACGCAATGGACAAAATCAGGAGTAATTTATCAATTAAAGATAGTATTCTGCCCACTCCTTATTGGGATATTACCAAATCAGGGAAAGTTCTGGAGCTTAGAGTTAAACCAACCATAGACCGGGAACCGGCAAAATATCGGCTGGGAGTTGTTCAGATCGGAAGGGTCATTTCACGAATTGAAACAATGGCTGAACAATCGGGTTCTAAGCCACAAATTCAATTATTTCCAAACTTATCTGAAAACAGGCTTGCTGCTACCGTTTATTGGCCGGGATTTGAAGAAGGAATGAAATTAGAGACACCGAAAGAGATTCGTCGCACGCCCCTTTCTGATGCCGGTATTCGTGTTCTTGCAAAGAACTACGATCTGGCTATTGTTCCGGATGAATCGCTTGCCTCAGACGATGAAACAAACTCAGTTTATCATATTGTTAGTACATCAAATCAACCATTTATCTGGCTCAAGCTGGGACAGTTTATCCAGAATCTGAAGAATCAATTCGACGCTTCACCGTCTTCTTGCAATCTGTCGATAGATGTGTTGAATAAAGTTGAACCAGACAACTCCCCTTCAAACCATCAATCAAGCTACAAGCAGGCTAAAGTTTACGTCACCAGAATGGCTTAAGTTCTTGTATGAAAAAAATTTTTTACTTTTAGCTCAATTTCCCTAAGATATCTTAACTTGCTGCCACGCTTACGGTGAATTCAAAGATAATTATGAGCACAGATACAAAGACTGTTTTAATAGTAGAAGATGATTTAATTCTTAATCTCCTCTACGAAAGTTTTATGGAGAAAATTGGTTTCGAAACTCATGGAGAGCTCGTATACGGCAAAACTGCCGTTGATATGACGAGAAAAAACAGACCGGACCTCATTTTAATGGATATTACCCTTGAAGGCGATATGAGTGGTATTGAAGCAGCTCAAAAAATCAGGGGATTTTCTGATGTTCCGATCATTTTCATCACGGGTAATTCTGACAAAGAGCATCGAGAGAAGGCAGAAGCCACATCCAACTCGTACTATCTGATTAAACCGGTTGAATTTGAAGACCTTAAGGAAACAATTTCTGAAATCGGTTTGACCTGACACATAAAACACATTGTAATCTGAGTTTAATCTTCATTCATGCACTTCTCAAGAATTGTTAGTTTCATTTCTTTATTGTTATTGATCCTGCTCTCATCATGTACAACACCTCAGCAGGCAACTGAACCTCCTTCATACGAGGTGATGAGGATAGATAGCATAGAACGCCCAATACCCTACCCCATTGAAATTCCTGAAACATACCTTTGGGCTGTTGAGAACGGAACTCGAACAACCACGGGGCATCCCGGTGAAAACTATTGGCAAAACGAGGCAAGCTATACGCTTCATGCTAAATTGGATACACTGAATCACATGATTCATGGAGAGGCAGATATCGATTACATAAATAACTCGCCCAGAGGCCTGAATACCATTGTTATGGAACTGGCACAAAACCTTCATAAAGAAGGAACACCCAAAAAAGACTTTACTGAGATAACGGGTGGAAAAAAGATCAGCAAAATTTCTTTAAATGGAATTGAACTGGATGAGACAACAATGCAGGCTCGGCTAGCTACCGGTGCCGGAGGGTATAGGATAAGTGGTACCCGACTTTACATTTACCCTGATAAACGTGTAGGCGTTGGTGAATCAATTAACATTGATATTGAATGGACATTTAAAATTCCTCGACAGGGTGCCTCAGGCCGCATGGGGAGAAGCAGAGATAATCTGTACATGATCGCCTACTGGTACCCACAAATAGCTGTTTATGATGACGTTTACGGCTGGATGGACGATTCATTTTTGGGTAATGCCGAATTCTACCATGAATTTTCGGACTATGAGCTGTCGGTTACAGCCCCCGGGAATTGGATTGTAATGGGAACTGGTGAATTTCTTAACCCCGAAGAAACACTGAGCCCGGCAACACTTGAACGCTATACCCTTGCCGGTAATAGTGATAGCACTGTTGTTATTGTCGACTTTAATGAGGTTAATTCAGCAACAGCTCCGTCTGAATCTGACAGCCTGACCTGGCACTTCAGTTCTGAACAAGTGCTTGATGTGGCATTCAGTGCAACCCGAAACTCTCGATGGGATGGAGCACGGGCAGCGGTAGGTGACCTCAACGGAGATGGCCAGACCGACTATACCCGTATCAACTCTTTTTATAGAAATCCTGCCATCTTCTGGAGCTCACAAACTGAGTACGCGCAGCATTCTACCACATTTTTATCTGAATACACCGAAATACCTTATCCATGGCCTCATATGACATCCGTGGAGGGTGCCGGAATCATAGGTGGCGGTATGGAATTTCCAATGATGACTGTAATTGGCGATTACAATAACCTGGGCGGCGTCAGATTGTACGGTGTAACAGCTCATGAGATTGCCCACATGTGGATTCCTATGCTTGTGAGTACCAATGAGCGAAGGTATACATGGATTGACGAAGGCCATACTACATTTCACACCCAGCAAGCAAATGTAGATCGTTACGGCGAAGAAAGATTCAGCCGAACGAATTTATTTGCGCCTTACTTGCGGATTGCCGGAACCGGCCTCGAAGGTGAAATGATGCGTTGGAGTGATTTCCATATTCCTGGTCCGGCATATGGAGTAGCGTCTTATCCGAAACCGGCTTCTGTTCTGACCGCTCTTCGCGGTATTCTTGGAAATGATCTTTTTCAGGAAGCTCACAAAGAGTTTATGCACCGCTGGAAATACAAGCATCCCTACCCCTGGGATTTCTTTAATACTATTGAGAATGTTTCCGGGAGAGATCTTTCTTGGTTCTGGAGAAGCTGGTATTACGAAACTTGGGTTTTCGACCAGTCACTGGCTGATGTTTATACTGAAAACGGATCCACAACCGTTGTTATAGAAGACATTGGGAATGTACCCATGCCCGTGTTTCTGAAACTAACGCTTGAAAATGGATCCATGATTGATACACGGCTGGACGTACAGGATTGGCTGGACGGCCGGCGCACAATTGATTTTTCAATTTCTACAGATTCACCTGTGGTCCGTGCAGAGATAGATCCGGAAGTGTATTTTCCTGATGTAAACAGAAGAAACAACGTCTGGAATGCATCAGAGTCTCAATCAAACTAACTCTGTACGGTATTTAATTTCTTTTTTGAAGCTTTTCAGGTAGTTAACCATCTGTTTTGCTGTTGTAAAATTCTATTTAAGATTGGCAGTTAACTTTCTTCTGAGTCAATTTTTTTAGATTATCAGTTTTTGTCTGTCATAATTACATTGCCAACGTCGTTAATGACAGATAAAAAGTGATAAAAATATTTTTTATACGAGATATTTATCCAGATATAATTCAGCATACGCATGAAGCTTTTTCAAAAACTTAAAAAAGCAAACACCCTGAGAATTGTCTTTTTCGGTATCGCTACTGTTGCGATTCTTGCGCTTACCTTGCTCAACGTTTACTCACTTTACGAACTTAGGAATTCTTCCATAGAATCAGCTACAGACGTGAAAAAGCTGCAGATTGAAGAGTTTGCCAATACTATACAATACCATTTTTATGAATCCGTCTGGGACATCAGAAAGCTGGATATGAACACGGTCGAGGAAGGATGGCAAAACGATCAAAACCTGCCAAAACCTTTTATAGATATTCTTCAGAAGGTTTCGGATGACTCACTTTACAGCAGCATTCATTTTATACATAAGAATGAAGATGGGTGCGTAGATCCCAAGCTGCCTGTTTACAAATTTGATGCATCACAAAACAAATTTATCGCTATTAATGATATGCCAAACCTTGTTTGTGATGGATTTGGTATTTCGAAATCACGGGCCAGGGCCATTGTTGACGACTACCGCTTCAATACCCGAACCACTTTCGACTCTCATCGTTCAATTACTATCGCACTTGTGGATCTTACGGACAATTCGGTGGTAGGCCATTTGAACCTGCTTATTGATAAAGATTATTTATTAAACGATTATATCGCCGGTGAACTGGAAAAAAGCTTTGGCAGTGCGGAAGAGTCCGGTGTTGTTGTATGGCTCAGAGATTGGATTCAGGACGAGATTCTGCTTAGCAATGATGCCAGCTACACCTATAACAGGGATGTATACCCAATTGATATCCGCCAGCGTTTTTCTGATTCCCTCGATGACTGGAATATACATGCCACCATCCTCGAGTCTCCAACAATTGCTGCCTCAGATGCATCATTTACAAGAAACTTGCTTGTGCTTGGTGTTGCGGTATTTGTTCTTTTAGGTGCTCTTATGTTCATTTTTATAAACGCTCAGCGTGAACGCGAACTTGCAGAGCGACAAGCCGGATTCCTGGCCAATATAACCCACGAGCTGAAAACCCCGCTTGCTGTGATGCAAGCGGCTGGAGAAAACCTTTCAGATGGCCGGGTGACTGAAGGAGAGCGTTTAAAAACGTACGGTGATCATATTTATAACGAGTCAGTACGATTAAAGCGAATGATCGAAAAGCTTCTTGATGCGGCTAAAGTAGATTCCGGAGAGCTATCCACAGAGCAGGCCCCTCATTACCTTCAGGAACTCACAGCTGAGTTTGTTGAAGCAAACAGAGGATATATTGAAGATCAGGGATTTGAGTTCACATATACGCATGATAAAAATCTGCCACTTGTAATGGTTGATGCAGACCACGTTGAAACAACCCTGAACAACCTCGTGGAAAATGCTATGAAGTATAGCCGTGAAAAAAAAGAAATTAATATAAAAGTTCAGAAAAAGGGTGGCAATGTTGCTATCTCAGTTACTGATAAGGGCACTGGTATCCCTAAAAGTTCGCTCCGGTATGTCTTTGATAAGTTTTACAGGGTTGAAGACAGCCTCACCGCAAAAACTAAAGGGCACGGCCTTGGCTTGTCTATTGTGAAGAATATGGTTGAGCTAAACGGGGGCACTATCGATGTAAAAAGCGAATATGGGAAAGGATCAACTTTTATTGTAAAATTCCCGACATTAATGTCATCCGATTCAGCTAAAATTACAGCTGACCCCGCCCCCAAAAAAGTTTCTATAAAAAAGGAGAAAGTTGGCACAGATGTCTAGTAAGAAAATATTAATTGTTGAGGATGAACCAAGTTTGGTTTTTACGCTTCAGGATACTCTTGAGAGCGAAGGATATGCAGTTACGGTCGTTTCAGACGGTGAAGCAGCCATAGAAAAAACCAAAGAGGTCAAACCGGACCTGATGCTGCTGGATTTGATGCTGCCGGGAATGAGCGGGTACGAGATTTGTAAAAAAATTCGTGCACTGAAATATACATTCCCCATCATCATGCTTACCGCAAGAGATCAGGAAGTTGATAAAGTTGCAGGTTTAAATATTGGAGCTGATGATTATATCACCAAACCTTTTGGTGTGAAAGAGCTCCTGGCAAGAATTCAGGCAAGGTTGCGTCGTGCAAGTTCTTATTCCAAATCAGGGCCGCTGGAAGTCCTGAAACTTGGAAATGTCAAAATTGACCTGAAAGAATCCGAAGTCATTAAACCCGGGGATGTCATCCATCCCCTTTCGACTCGCGAAGTAGAGATGATCCAATATCTCGTTGAAAGAGCCAATCAACCCGTATCACGCGATGAACTGCTTGAACAGGTTTGGCGATATGAGTATAGTACAAACACGAGAACCGTTGACGTTCATATCTCTAAATTACGTGCTAAAATAGAAGAGCATCCCGATGATCCTCATTATTTAGTTACGTTACACGGTGTAGGCTATATGCTCAAAATTAACTAAGACTATAACAGCTTATTCAGGATACTTGCTCAACAAACGTTACAAATCCGTTAAGCTGATCTTCCAACAGCTCCTGAAGCATATCTGATTTCAAGCCTTTTTCTGCGTCAAAATTGTCATCTACACCACGAATAAACATCCGCTCTGAATAAATGAGTGCTTTTCTGTAGGATAGTATCTGTTGCAGGTGTTCTACCGGACGCAGGGCCCCAAATGATCCTGCCGCTTCTCCAATAAACGAAACCGGTATTTTATACATAGCTTCCGGAAACGGTAAGTAGTCTATAAACAGTTTAAGCACGCCCGGAAATCCTCCATTATACTCCGGCACGACAAATAAAAAACCATCCGCATCCAGAAATGCGTCATTAAACTTTTCTACGCTTTCAATATCCTCTCCGTACTTACCACCCACAACATCGGCGTACGGGAAATCTTTTAAAGAAAATACCTCAACGTTTGCCTTTTCTTTCATGAATTCATTTGCATAGGTGGCAACCTTTAAAGCGTTGGAACCCGGTCGATCTGTAGATGACAGGATGTGAATTGTTTTCATTAGTGCTTGATAGAAGTTTTTCGTTGCAATTAGTTTAATGTTAAACTTTTATTACGACTAAGCCGTTCACACTTCGCACAAACATTTATCCTTCATAAGCATTCCGAGGATACAGGAATTAGATACAAAAACTATAAAGACAATATAAAAGCGGTTTTCTGCTGTAATACAAATAGTTAACACATTTTATAGTAATCGCCATATTTTATTTTGTTTTAATGCAATTACATATTAATTTTTTAAACGAAAGCGATACTCGTGTTATGGTAGACATCGAGAAATAGCTCCAATCATCTCGCCCGGAACGGAAAATTCCGGGCGAGAAATTTTTCATTACCCGTCTTTTATCTTCTGCAATCTTTCCCAAAGTTTTGCTTCCCGGCCCGAAGCTCCCGGATCATACCATGATTTATTCTTCAATTCATCTGGCAGATACTGCTGTTTTACCCAGTGATGGGGAAACTGATGAGGATACTTATAATTCTCTGATGCATTTTCCACTCCCAGGTACACAGATTTTTTCTTATTCGCTGTTTTATCTTTTAGATGAGAAGGCACGTCCCCGACACCACTTTGTTTCATCGTCCTGCTGATGTCGAATATGGCTTTGGTCGAATTACTTTTTGCAGATAATGCAAGAAATATTGCACAGTGAGACAAAAAGTATAGCCCTTCAGGCATACCTGTTTTTTGAAAAGATTCGTGAGCAGCATTTACCACCGTAATAGCATATGGATCCGCCATTCCCACGTCCTCGGAGGCGAAGATCATAAATCGCCTGAATATGAAGCTGGGATCTTCTCCGGCTTCAAGCATGGCATTCATCCAGTAAAGTGATGCATCAACGTCTGACCCCCTCATAGACTTGATAAGTGCTGATGCATAATGGTAGTGCTCGTCGCCACCCCTGTCGTACCTTACGTTGCGTTTTTGGATAGACTCTCTGGCTATATCGATATCAATCTCAACAACTCCGTCTTTATTTTTCGGTGTTGTTAACGCGGCCATCTCAATAGCGTTTAGTGCATTCCTCACATCACCTCCGGCGTACTCTGCAAAATGCTCCCTGGCTTTCTGCGTGAGATCTAAATCCATGAATCCCAGTCCTTTTTTTTCATCCTTCACCGAACGCTCTATCATAGTCATGATGTCCGGTTTAGTAAGAGGCTTGAGCTCAAATAGCTGGCACCTTGATAACAATGGGTTTACTAAAGAGTAGAATGGATTTTCAGTAGTTGCCCCTACGAGGGTTATCACGCCAGATTCGAGATGAGGCAACAGCGCATCCTGCTGAGCCTTATTCCATCGATGTATTTCATCCACGAATAGTATGGTGCGCTTTCCTGAAGCTTTTCGTTCATGATCCGCTTTCTTAACTACAAGTCTTAAATCTTTTAAGCCATCCAGCACAGCATTAATTATTTCGAAACGTGCTTCGATCTCTTTAGATATAACATGAGCCAGAGTTGTTTTGCCGGAGCTGGGTGGCCCGTAAAAAATGAGCGATCCGATCATGCCGCTTTCAATCATCCGGCGAATCATTTTTCCTTCCCCTACCAACTCCTCCTGCCCCACAAATTCATCAAGAGACTCAGGCCTCATTCGGGTGGCCAGTGGTTGATTCACGCCATCGTCAGTAATTGATTTAGAACCTTCTTCAAATAAATCCATGTATCAATAATGATAGTAACTCTTTAATATTAGCAAAGGATTGAGTATCAATATTAGCGCTTGATACACAATTCAAATTGTAAATTATTTTATGATATACCCTAAACTGAGATCTATAAATATCATTAAAATTCTTTAATCATTATTTATTTAAACATATAAAAATGATGTTTATTGAAAGATTTTGCATAATGGTAAATTACTAGGTAAAAATCATAAAACTACGTGATACAAATTAACGCTTTAGGTTAAATACAATGAAAATTAGATTTGTCGATAGATCAGACATAAAAATATCAAGAAAAAGTAAGTCGAAGTACCGACCACTTAAAGAAGCAATTGCAAAACTAAAGCCCGGCGGTGATGCCATACAGGTTAAATTTTCTGACGAAAAAGAGTTAACATCCCTCCGCAATGTAATCTATACATATAACAGGGAAACAGACAGCAATGTGCGCAGCAGTGCGGATATGAATAAAAATCTTATTTATTTCTATGTTAAATAGCTGATTCTTTTCAGACTGAAATCATAGTTTTACTTATAATTTTTTCTCTTTTTTTAACTGTCTTTTAAAATAAAAAAAGGCTGCCGAATAATATTCAGCAGCCTTTTTTAATATAGTTTGAACTGGAAGTTGGTCTTATTCTTCTTCCTTACTCTTTCCTGCGAGCTTCTCAGCAAGTCCTGAAACTTCACCTAAAGTAGGAGTTCCGGTCTCGACGCTTTCAGAGGGCTTCGGAGCTTTTTTCTTAGCTTTCGATGCTTCTTGTTTCGACTCACTTTCAAGTTGATTGAGTTCAATAGTTTTGCTTGATTCCTCAAACTTAACAACAAAACCTTCAACCTTGTCACCTTCGCTAAACTCTTCTTTGTGATCTTCTATGTCACCTTCAAGTTTATTGGCAGGAAGAAATGCTTCAGCACCAAGTGGTAACTCTACAAAAAGTCCCTTATCGGTGATCTTGCTTACTTTACCTTCAGCCTTCGTTCCAAGACCATACTCTTCAGCATATTGCTCCCATGGATTGTCTTCCACTTGCTTGTGGCCGAGAGTGATTCGCCTGTTGTCAAAATCAACAGCCAGAATAACTACTTCAAGTTCCTGACCTTTTTCTACAGCCTCATTTGGATGTTCGATATTTTCTGTCCAGCTCAGGTCTGATACGTGTACAAGACCGTCAATTCCGGGCTCGAGTTCAACAAATACACCAAAGTTGGTGAGGTTTCGAACTTCGCCTTTGTGCTTGGATCCAACAGGATATCGCTCCAGGAGATCTTCCCAGGGATCCTGCTCCAGCTGCTTGACACCAAGAGAAATTTTCTTCTCTTCCTCGTTAATGTTCAGAACAACACATTCAATTATATCATCTTTCTGTACAAGCTGTGACGGGTGTTTGATATGCTGTGTCCACGACATTTCACTAATGTGAATAAGTCCCTCAACACCTTTCTCAAGTTCTATAAATGCACCGTAATCCGCGATAGACACGACCCGGCCCTGAACTCTCATATTGTCTGGGTATTTGATATCAATGTCGTTCCATGGATGTGGCTGTAGCTGCTTAAGTCCAAGTGATACTCGCTTGGAATCTTCGTCAAAGTCAATAACAGCAACGTTCATCTTCTGGTCGAGCTTAACAATCTCTTCCGGATGATCCACACGGCCCCATGAGAGGTCTGTAATGTGGAGGAGGCCGTCAACACCACCAAGATCGATAAAGACACCGAAGTCGGTAATATTCTTGACAATACCCTCAAGAACCTGACCGGCTTCAATCGTTTCAAGAATCTCTTCACGCTGCTCTTCAAGATCAGACTCGATAAGCGCTCTGTGAGAAATAACAACATTTTCAGCCTGCATGTTGAGTTTCACAACCTGAAATTCCATTGTTCGGTCGACATATGCGTCGAAGTCACGAACGGGACGAACATCAATTTGTGAGCCAGGAAGGAATGCGTCGATGCCAAATACATCCACAACCATTCCGCCTTTGATACGTCGCTTAATATGGCCTTCGATTACTTCGCCGGTCTCATAAGCTTTTTCAAGGTTTTCCCATGCCTGCAGGATATCTGCTTTTCGGCGTGATAGGATAAGCTGTCCTTCTCTGTCTTCTACCCTGTCGAGGAATACATTTACCTCATCACCTGGCTGAAGGTTGTCTAATACCTTATTGCTAAATTCATTAACGGGAACCATACCTTCTGATTTAAACCCGATATCGACAATAACATATTTATCGTCAACTGATACTACTATACCGGTAACAATTTCTTTTTCTTCGATCTCGCTGAGAGTATTTTCATACATATCGGCGAATTCATCGAATTCTGCATCAGTATAATCTTCTGACTGAGCCTGAAGCTGATCAAATGTGTAGGTCTCACCTTCAACATCTCCTGAATAGTTTGGCAGTTCAAATGCTTCTTCTTCTTCATCTGCCTCTGCTACATTTTCCACGTTTTCTGAAGTCTCTTCTTCTTCAGTAACGGCTTCTGCAACTTCAGTATCTACCTGCTCACCAACAGCTGCTGTTTCTTCGATTTCTTCGTTTTGAATTTTATCTTTTTGTTCTTCTGACATTCAAGTTTCCAGTTAAAATTGCCGTCCCGAAATACTTACGGGAGGATTAGAGTTAAGGGTTTATGTGTAATTTGTCGCGAATAATAGCTGCCATTTCAGCAACCTGTTCTTCAAATGTTTTGCCCGTCGTATCAATAACGATTGCGTCTTCAGCTTTTTTCAGCGGATCCGCTTTTCGATTTTGATCTTTTCGATCTCTTTGTTTAAGATTTTCGATAACGTGTTCACGTGTAATTGTGGAATCTGATACTTCCATTTCACGAAATCTTCTTTCTGCCCTCTCCTCTATAGATGCATCCATATAAAATTTAAGGTCTGCATCGGGAAAAACGGCAGTTCCGAGATCGCGTCCATCCGCAATAAACGTGTTTTTTTCTACTAAATTATGCATGAACGCATTTACTTTTTTGCGAACTTCCGGAAATGAAGCAATATCACTCACGTGATTTGCGACATAAGATGTGCGAATATCATCGGAGATATTTTCGCCATTCAATCTCACAGAAAAACTGTTATCGGCTAAATCCACGCTAAGATCTATGTCGGGCAATAAGTCAAAGAAACTTTTTTTATCGGGTTTTCCCTTTTTGATCCAGTAGTATGTAACTGCGCGATAAAGCGCCCCGGAATCTAAAAAATGAATGTTCAGTTGCTTAGATAGGGCTTTTGCAGTGGAACTTTTACCAGATCCTGCGGGTCCATCGATTACTATAATCATTATAGCCTGATTAAGTTAATTTTTTTGATCCAAAGATTCAATCCATTCTTGTACCTTAATTTTAGAAACCTTAATTTCTAAAGCTCTGAATATAACGAGTAATCCAACGTAATCTATAAAAAATACTATGCCACAGCATAAATCAGCAATCAAAAGACTGCGACAAAGCAAAAAGCGCCAGCAGCATAACAAAGGGCGTAAGACCAAGATGAGAAAGCTTCTAAACAATGTTTATGAATCTGAAAATAAAGCTGAAGCAGAAGAGAATTTAAAAAAAGCCGTAAGCTACATTGACAGAATCACAACAAAAGGCATTCTTCATAAAAATACTGCTGCCAGACAAAAGTCTAAATTGACTCAGTACGTAAACAACCTCTAAAGGTCCATCACATTGCCAAACTCTCCTGAACGATCACTGCTTGTCATCCTCGATGGAATGGGTATCGCAGAAGATCCCAGCGTCAGTGCAGTTGACAAAGCAGATACGCCTTTCTTCGACTCATTGATTAAAGAATATCCCAACGCACACCTTTCTGCGAGTGGCAAGGACGTTGGTTTACCTGATGGGCAGTTCGGGAACTCAGAAGTAGGACACCTCAATATTGGAGCCGGCCGAATTGTCTGGCAGGAATTGACACGTATAAATAAGTCCATCGACGATGGCGACTTTTTTGACAATAGCGTGCTGAAAGAAGCTTTCAGTAAAGCTAAGGATAATGGTCGCATTCACTTTATGGGTCTCCTCTCGGATGGTGGTGTACACAGCTATAACGAACACCTCTACGCTCTGCTAGACATGGCAAATAGAGAAGGCGTGGATAACGCATACATCCATGCATTTACAGATGGTCGAGACACCTCTCCTCATGGTGGCAAAGAGTACTGCAGCGCTCTTCAGGAAAAAATCAATGAATTGGGTGTTGGAGAAATATCGTCAATCATCGGGCGCTATTATGCTATGGATCGTGACAATCGGTGGGAGCGCACCGACCAGGCTCTTCAGCTTTTGGTAAACGGTAAAGGCACTCATGTGGATAGCAGTGATGATGTTTTTGATAAGAGTTATGCTGAAGGCATTACGGATGAATTCATCAAACCCTATGTTGTATCAGATGAAAATAGTCGAATCCAGGACAATGATGTCGTCGTATTCTTCAATATTCGTGGCGATCGAGCCCGGCAAATAACAAAGGCTCTATTAGAACTCGATAATGTACCTGTTAAATCAGGATTAGAAGACATCCATTATGTGACCTTCACCGCTTATGATGAAACGTTCGAAAATCACGTACACGTAGCATATCCACCGGTCAGGCTTAAAAATACACTTGGCGCTTATGTGAGTTCAAAAGATTTGAAACAACTTCGCATAGCCGAAACCGAAAAATACCCTCACGTAACGTATTTCTTTAATGGAGGTGAGGAAACACCCAATCAGGGTGAAGATCGAATTATGGTGCCAAGCCCAAAAGTAGCGACGTATGACCTTCAGCCAGAAATGAGCGCTGAAAAAGTAGCTGACAAACTTATAGATAATCTCAATACAGAAAATTATCAGCTCGCAATTGTTAATTTTGCCAATCCTGACATGGTAGGTCATACCGGTGATATGGATGCCACGGTAAAGGCAATAGAATTTGTTGATAAACAGCTAGAAAAAGTAGTAACTGCTGCAAGGACTCATCAATACAATATTGTTATTATCGCTGATCACGGCAATGCCGACTGCATGAAACAACCCGATGGCTCTGCTCATACTGCACACACAACAGCTAAAGTACCCGTAATTGTGATTGGCAACCGGCACATTGAAAATGTGAAAAAAGGTATTCTGGCAGACGTATCTCCCACTCTGCTAAAGTTGATGCGGATTGATCCTCCCAAAGAGATGACAGGCTCTCCTCTTTTTTAGCCATTAATCTCCTTATATTAAGAAAAGTTATTAGCAGGCTATTTGTTTGCAATTGCACGCGTGCTATACTACTTTCGAAATGAGCACGAACTAATAATTATCTTCGCTCGTTACTTTAAATAGAAAATTGAATACGTAATACGTAAAAATAGCAGGTCCCGATATGGAGGGTAATTTTTCAAGTAAAGTCCGAGATGTTATACAGTTTAGCCGCGAAGAAGCATTGCGTCTTGGTCATGATTATATTGGTACAGAACATCTCATTTTAGGAATCGTAAGGCTGGGAGATGGTGTTGCTATTCGCATACTAAAAAATCTCGACTGCGATTTGTTCAAACTCAAAAAAACAGTTGAAGATACCGTCAGAGGTACAGGCGGTACTGTAACTGTTGGAAATATTCCGCTGACCAAACAAGCGGAAAAAGTTTTGCGGATTACATATCTCGAGGCGAAGCTCTATAAAAGTGATACGATAGGTACCGAGCATCTCTTGCTATCACTCCTAAGAGATGAAGAAAATATTGCTGCACAAATTTTGCAGCAGTTTAGTGTTTCATATGACGCTGTACGAGAGGAATTGGATATGATTATTTCCGGCAATGCACGGGATATCGATCAGGGCGGAGCACGGTCAACAAGTGCCAGTGTACCATCCTCTCCTAAAGGGTCTCAATCATCAGGCAGTTCACGCGAAAAGAAAATGGAAAAATCAAAAACACCTGTACTCGACAATTTTGGCCGCGATCTTACCCAATTAGCTGAAGACGGAAAACTAGATCCAATCATCGGCCGGGAAAAAGAAATTGAAAGGGTTGCTCAGGTTCTCAGCCGACGTAAGAAAAATAACCCTGTTCTCATTGGAGAACCCGGAGTGGGTAAAACAGCAATAGCTGAAGGACTTGCTTCACGCATCATTGAAAAGAAAGTATCGCGGGTGCTTTATAATAAACGAGTGATAGCGCTCGACCTTGCTTCACTTGTAGCAGGTACAAAGTACCGCGGCCAGTTTGAGGAGCGGATGAAAGCCGTTATGACTGAACTGGAGAAAACAGAAAATGTAATTCTGTTTATTGATGAGCTTCATACGATTGTTGGAGCCGGAGGTGCAAGTGGTTCCCTGGATGCATCAAATATGTTAAAGCCAGCACTTGCCCGGGGTGAAGTTCAGGCGATTGGTGCCACTACACTGAACGAATATCGACAGTATATTGAAAAAGACGGTGCCCTGGAACGGCGTTTCCAGAAAATAATGGTTGATCCAACCACAGTAGAAGAAACCACCGAAATTCTGGATCAGATCAAAGGAAAGTATGAAAAACATCATAGCGTAAAGTATACGCCTGAGGCTCTTGACGCATGTGTGAAACTTACCGATCGTTATGTTACCGACCACTTTCTTCCTGACAAGGCTATTGATGCGCTTGATGAAGTTGGCGCTCGGGTTCACCTGTCCAATATCACTGTGCCGCAACATATATTGGACCTCGAAGAAGAAATAGAAAGCACCAGCAAAGAGAAAAATGCGATGGTGAAAAAGCAGCGTTTCGAAGAAGCTGCCCGTCTCAGAGACACTGAAAAAAGACTTATCGAGCAACTCGAGGAAGATCAGAAAAAGTGGGAAAAAGAATCTGAAGACATTGTCTTCAATGTTGAAGAAGATGATGTTGCATCAGTTGTTGCCATGATGAGTGGAGTTCCGGTGAACAAAATAAGCCAAAACGAAGGCCAAAAACTGCTGAAGATGCAGGAAGAGCTGGGTTCACAAGTCATAGGACAAGATGAGGCAATCATAAAATTAACGAAAGCAATCAAACGGACCCGCGCCGGATTGAAAGATCCTGCACGCCCGATTGGTTCCTTTATTTTCCTTGGGCCTACAGGTGTTGGTAAAACCGAAATGGCTAAAGTACTCGCAAGGTATTTATTCGATAAGGACGAAGCTCTTATCCGGATTGACATGAGTGAATACATGGAGAAGTTTAGCGTATCGCGACTCGTAGGTGCCCCTCCCGGTTACGTAGGTTATGAAGAAGGTGGTATTCTCACTGAGAAAGTGCGTCGCAAGCCATACAGTGTCGTACTGCTTGATGAGATTGAAAAAGCACACCCGGATGTTTTCAATATCCTGCTTCAGGTTCTTGATGATGGAATCCTCACGGATAGTCTTGGCAGAAAAGTCGATTTCAGAAATACGATTATCATCATGACATCAAACATTGGTGCACGTGATATCCGAAATATGGGCAAGGGCATTGGATTTTCAGCTTCCGATGATGCCTTCGATTATGCAAAAATGAAATCTACTATCCAGGATGCATTGAAGAAAGTCTTCAATCCTGAATTTTTAAATAGGATTGATGACGTACTTACCTTCAAGCCTCTTGAGCGTGAAGACGTCTATAAGATTATCGATATTCTGGCTGAAGACCTTTTCAATCGAATTAAGGAACTAGGCTACGAACTCGAGCTTACCAGAGGCGCCAAGGACTTCATCACAGACCAGGGATTTGATCAAAAATATGGTGCAAGACCATTGAAGCGTGCACTGCAGAAATATATTGAGGATCCGCTCGCAGAAGAGATTCTGAGTGTAGATCACGGTTCAGGATCAGTCATTAAAATTAAAATGAACAAATCCAGAGACGGACTGGAGTTCGACTGGACAGAAGCTGAGAAGGAGAAGGAATCAAAAAAATCATCTGACTCTGCAGCTGATGAAGAGGCTGAATCTAAAGAAGAGCAGACAAAAGCTTAACTTTAATTTTTATACAAAAAAGCCTCAATTCAGAATATGATTTGAGGCTTTTTTTATGGAATAAAATACCTTAAAAAACGAGTAGGCCATATATCGGTCTAAAATTGAGTTGTGACTCGAATGGGACGATTAATTCCATCAATCCTGTAACTATTATTGCTTTCACTCTCAATTGTTACGTCTGAAGGGGTCATGTACATCACTGACTCATCTAAGCGCACTCTCTCAATTTGTCTCCGTTGAAGGTCAACCGCGGTTATGTCAGGATTCCCAATTTGCTGATTATTGATTTCGCCACCCAATATCAGAATCAAATTGTTTTCGGGGAAGTACGCCGCTTGTACAATAGAGGAACGAGAAGATGCACTCCCAAGCCGTTCCAGAGTTTCAGTATTATATACCTGAACCCTGCTTCCTGCGAATACAGTAATGTAGCTTCCTTCACTATTCATGGTAAACCCTTCAACATCTAAGTCGGAATCCATTTCGAAAAGCAGGTTGCCAAATCGATCAAACCAATGCAGGCTCCTTGATCCGTCACTACTTTGTGTGATAACGGAGATTGTATGATCAATTTCCGATATTGACAATCTGATGATCACCCGATCAAACGAGTTGTAGATTTCGCTGCCTTCGTTATCTCCAGTTATGATAGCAATTCTGGATCCTTGTCCGTTTTGATATCGTATTACAGGATTGTACACTACGCTCAATGTTCCCTCATTAGTGACTGCTATCTCAGAAGTTTGCTCCCCGCCTGTTGTACTTGCAATATTAGAATAGGTAGACACCCTTGATCCTGCCGGATCAAAAAATGAAAAATTAGCAACGTTGTCTCTGATTATAAATTCCCCCGTATTCAGTAGTTTAAACCCAATTGTTTCATCAGATGAGTTGAGATTTTCCAACCCTTTATTTAGAAGAGCATCACCCTCATCATTGTATACAGCTGCTTCAAGCCCGGTCCCGAACTGGAGTGATCCTACCAATTGCAGGTTGCCGGATAATGAAAGTTCGATTGGATTTATAATCGTTACCGGATTTTCTGTACCGAATTGAAATGTATCCCCTGAAGTTGAAAGCACCCCGTTTTGCAGAGGATACTGAGAGATAGTGGAAGCTTTATTCTCGGAATAAAACTCAGCGGTTACGGTTTGTGCAAAAAGTGAGGCAGGCAGTAAATAAAATGTGGATATCAACAGTAAAGTGAGCTTCATCAAGTAGAATAAATTTATTATATATTGCGACGCATTAAAGAACAAAAATTTGTGATCAAAATCACCCTATGCGTTATTCTGTAATTATCCCGGTGTATAACCGCCCAGGGGAAATCAACGAACTTCTCAAAAGTTTAACAGAAGTAACTTACAAAAGTTTCGAAGTAATCGTCATAGAGGATGGCTCAGACAGAACCTGTGAACATGTAATTGATAAGTATACTGATTCTTTAAACATAAGGTATTACAAAAAAGAAAACACCGGCCAGGGATTTTCAAGAAATTTTGGTTTTAAAAGAGCTCATGGTGACTATTTTGTCGTTTTTGATTCCGATTGTTTAATACCCCCGCATTATTTTGAAACCGTAAACAAAGTGATCGAAATTGAGGATGGTATCGATTGTTGGGGAGGTCCTGACAGGGCCCATAAAAGCTTTACCCCCATTCAGAAAGCGATCAATTACTCTATGACAGCTCTTTTCACAACGGGTGGCACCAGAGGCAGTGAACGTCATGTTGGAACGTATCATCCAAGGAGTTTCAACATGGGAATTTCTAAAGAAGTCTACGCCACCACCGGCGGCTACAAAATTACGCGGATGGGAGAAGATCTTGAGTTCAGTATTCGAATTCAAAAAAGCGGCTTTAAAACTCATTTCATTCAAGAGGCATTTGTTTATCATAAAAGACGAACAAGTTTGCTGCAATTTTATAAACAACTTTTCTTTTTTGGCCGGGCCCGTATCAATATCTGGCGCTTTCATCCAAAAGAGTTAAAGGCTATTCATCTGTTCCCGTTGTTTTTCACATTCGGGCTTCTTTATTCAATTACAGGACTAGCAATTGATTTCCCGCTCTCTCATTCACTGTCTATCCTATATCTTGCATTTGCAATCATACTGTTTATTGATTCCTTCAGACAAGAAAATAGCTTAGTCGTAGGGCTCTATTCCGTATGTGCCGGATTTATTCAACTCACCGCTTATGGTTTCGGATTTTTGAGTGAAATTTTCCGGTCAAATAAGTAACCAGACGATCCATTATCAAAGAGAGGGGAGGAATATTTTTTTCTTTATAGATTGCATTCAGAATCTAAATATTTTATCTTTGGATTCTGTTTGAGAAATGATTTTTTCAAATCGGGGAGTGGCGCAGGCCGGTAGCGCATTCGCTTTGGGAGCGAAGGGTCGCAGGTTCAAATCCTGTCTCCCCGACTTTTATTTGTTCTTTACATTGTTGGGAAGCACCTACAAATCAAAATAGATAATTACTAGTTTGATAAATTAGTGCTTTACAGGGTTGAAAAGCAGTACTTTTGCGGTTCTCCCAAAGGGATTCCTTCGGAGAAATCCTGTCTCCCCGACTTATACTTTTTAAGGTCTTTAATTTACTGACTCTTGATTTTGGATGTTTACGGGTGCTGTATAGAATTACAATTCAAGATTCCTGTTTCAGAATCAAGAATTGATTGAGCGCCCGTAGCTCAACTGGATAGAGCAACTGCCTTCTAAGCAGTAGGTTAC
>CAZVEP010000061.1:0-20499 GCA_964625635.1 uncultured Rhodohalobacter sp. | reverse complement strand
AGAAAGTGAATGAAAAGCAGCACTGCCTGCAGTTTGTAGAGAAATTTCCGAAAGAGTTGAACCCAAAAATGTGGAGTGATATGATCCGGACCGTCTGCGAGCGCAGCGGTGAGGATGTTTCGGACGTGAAGCACGTGTTTATCACCCAGATCAACATCAACCAGATTTGGGAAACACTGGATATCCTCGGCCTGCCGCACGAAACCGCGCCCACCATTATGGACCGCTATGGCTACACAGGCTCGGCAGCAATCCCTATGGTGTTTGATGAATCATACAGAAACAATGATGTAAGTGAGGGCGACCTTGCGGTATTTATTGGCTCCGGCGGCGGGCTGCACTTTGGTGCCTGTGCTTATAGATTTTGAGGTGATCTCCCCTTGAGGGGAGTGGATGCCGCAGTGAAACGGAGGCAGACGAGGGGTGTTTTAAGAACATGCATATTTCCAAACACCCCTCCCTCCGCCATCCGGCGGAGTACCCCCCTCAAGGGGATATATTTTGAACTTGAACCGATAACCAATTAAACGCTTCCCCTTCCGCGTCATCTTTGTTTCATGACATAGCTGGGGAACAAGGGAATGAGTATGGAACTCGCATCACAACAAATGGTAACCGGCGGATGGATTCTGATCCTGCTGTACGTCTGTACAATTCTCTATTTTGTGGTGAAGGGCGCGGGAAAAACGAAGGATATACGGGATTATGCCCTTGGTAACATTTTATTTTCTCCCGCTGCGGTAGGGCTTTCGCTGGCGGCGTCCATTACCAGTGCCGCCACATTTATCATCAATCCAGGCTTTGTAGCGCTTTATGGCTTCAGCGGCGTCATTTCCATGGCACTTGCCCTGCCGATAGCGGCGCTTCTATCACTCGTGCTGCTGACCAAAGGGTTTCGCAAACACGGCAAAACTACAAAAGCCCTCAGCATGGCCGAGTGGATGAAAACAATGTACAAAAGCGAGGGGTATGGCATCTTTTTCGGTTTTCTATCGCTCCTGCTTATCACGTTTATTGTACTGATTTGCGTGGGGCTCACCAAGGTACTCTCAAGCACACTGAATATTCCCGAATTTTATACGCTGATTGGCATCGTCATATTCATTTTTGGCTATATGATGTTTGGCGGCGCCAACTCCATGGTCTACACAAATACAATCCAGGCTCTGCTCATGGTAATTGTAGCGGTAATACTGCTTGGATCGGGCTACGAACATTTTCGGGATGGTGTCCACGGTTTTATTGACAGCCTGAACGCAATCGACCCGAAACTGACCCAAACCACGAACGACGACAGCTTCCTCTTCCGTGATTATTTCGAAATCATCTTCGCCCAATTTGTGGTTGGTATCGCCATTATTTGTCAGCCCCACATCCTCACAAAATCACTGCTTTTAAAATCAGATGATGACGTAAACCGCTACCTCCTGGTCGGATGTTCAGCACAATTCCTCTTTTTCCTTGTGGTAATTGCAGGACTTTTTGCCCGGCTTCGATTCCCTGACCTCATGATTGGAGGAGAACCACTACCGATGGATAATATCGTCTCGGCCTACGTGGTCAGTGAGTTTCCGGTCATCATTGCACTCATCGTTGTAATGGGTCTTATTTCGGCAGGTATCTCTACTCTTGAAAGCCTCATTCAGGCACTTTCGACCTCCATCACTCATGATATTCTGCAGCCGCTTGCCGGCAATATAATTTTTAAGAAAGAGATGTTTGGCCTCCCGCCTCAGCTTGTCTGGAACCGCATTATCATCGGCCTGATGGGGATCATTGCCATAATTCTGTCGTGGGATCAGATTGTAAATCCGAAACTGAGCGTGGGAATCTTTGCCCAAAATGGTGTCTATGCCTATTTCTCTGCGGCTTTCACACCTATTCTGCTCGGGATGTTTTTCAAGAATGTCCCCAAGCTTGCGCCCATCATGGCATCAGTAGTAGCTGTTACAGTCCACTTTACGATGTACTATGCCATGCTTCCTGTTCCCTTTACGCAGGCCACCGGTGAAAATCCAGGTGTGGCAGCAGCCATCGCTATTTTGTCCGGTGTGGTTGTCGGTTTTGCGATCTACAGAGCCAAACATGGAAAGCTTGAACTGCGCGGTGACGACGAAACGAAAACGAACGAGGGTTAGGCATGCACTATAACGACTGGCTTGCAAAGCGCGAACGATATACACCGGATCAGGAAGCCGTGGTCGATCTGTCTGATAGCGGACGGTATACCTACCGTGAGTTAAATCAGCGGGCAAACAGCCTGGCTGGCCTTCTTCAAAATACATTCAGTTTGAAACCCGGCGATCGGCTTGCGGTACTGTCGAAGAACTGCCTCGAAATGATCGACCTCTTTTTTGCCTGTGGTAAAATTGGAGTAATTCTCGTTCCCTACAATTTCAGACTGCCGGCTTCGGCCATAAATGAACTTGCCGAGGACTGTACACCCTCACTTCTAGTGTATGGAAATGAGTTCCGGGATACAGCCGAGTCACTTCTTGAAAACAAAACGGTCCCCGCCCTGCTTCCAATCAGCGGTAAAAAGGTGTCTGTTGAAAAAATCGTACACGAGAACAACCCGGCACCTGATCTGTATGATGCAGATGCAGAAGATATCGCGATGATTCTGTACACGTCCGGGACCACGGGTAAGTCGAAAGGCGCAATGATTTCCTGGCGGCAAATTCACTGGAACTCCATTAATACGGCCATCAGTCTTGAGCTAACCTCATCCGACAGCACCATTGTAAACACGCCTTTTTATCATACCGGCGGATGGCATGTGTTGCTCACGCCCCTTTTTCACCACGGTGGAAAAGTGGTGCTGCAGCCCGAATTTGATCCGGCCGACTGCCTCAACATCATTCAAACCGAAAATATCTCTATCTTTTTTGGCATTCCGACGATGCTTCGCATGATGATGGAACAAGAGGAGTTTGAATCGACTGACTTTTCAAATTTAAGATTTACCATCTGTGGCGGTGAAGCGTGCCCGATCCCCGTCATCAAAAAATACAGAGACCATGGCGTCCCAATTCGTCAGGGATATGGACTCACTGAGGCGGGTCCGAACTGCTACTCGCTGCCGGCTGAGGATGCTATTCGAAAACAGGGATCTGTTGGCTTCCCCAACTATCATATTGATGTGCGGGTCGTGAGCGAAAGCGGAGATGAAGTGGTTAGCGGTACTGTAGGTGAGCTACTCATGAAAGGGCCCCACGCATTTTCAGGCTACTGGAACAATGATGAAGCGACCCGAAAAACCCTGCAGGATGGCTGGGTGCGGACAGGCGACCTGTTTCGCTTTGATGACGAAGGCTATTATTACATCGCCGGACGCAAGAAAGAGATGTATATCAGCGGAGGTGAGAATGTCTATCCGGTACAGGTAGAAAAGGTGATTTATGAACACCCTGACGTTGCCCAGGCTGCCGTAATTGGCGTCCCGGACGACCAGTGGGGTGAAACCGGGTGTGCATTTGTTGTTCGTCAGGAGGATGCCCGGGTCGATGAATCCGGCCTGAAAGCCTACTGCAAAAAGTTTCTTGCAAGCTTTCAGTGTCCCGGTCATATATTTTTTGTTGATGATCTTCCGCTCGGTCATTCAGGAAAAGTGCAGAAAAAAGTACTCCCTGAACTGTATCGCAAGAAGATTAAAAAGGACGAGGGATGATGGAGATTAATCACCTGGATGGGATCCGTTCATCTTATGTAGAAACGGCTCGCATCAAGACATATTTGCTATCGGCCGGCGATCCGACAAATATACCCATCGTGTTTCTGCACGGTAACGCATCAGCTTCAACTATTTGGGAAGAGCTTATGCTGGAGCTGTCAACCGACTATTTTTGCCTCGCGCCGGATTTGCGAGGGTATGGACAGTCAGATCCAAATCAGGTCATTGACGCCACAAGGGGCATGATGGAATGGGTGGATGACCTGGAGGCCCTCGTAAATGAAATGGATTTGGACACGTTTCATTTGGTAGGTCACTCTCTCGGTGGCTCAGTCTGCTGGGGCGCCATTCCGGAAATGGGCCAAAAAATATTGAGTGTCACACTTATGGCACCCGGACCTCCAACAGGCTTTGGTGGCATTAGTGGAAACGGTGGCAAACCGAATAATCCGGACTTTTCTGGGTCGGGTGCAGGCGTGGTAAATAAGATATTTGCTGAAAATTTACGGAAAGGCCTGCGGGATACCGACGACAAAATGTTTTCACCCCGAACCGTGATGCACCGGCTCTTTTGGCGTGATGGCTTTGAACCCGACCGTGAAGAGGAGATTCTAACGGCGCTGCTTCAGATTCACAGCGGACAAAAACAATACCCCGGAGATTACGTCACCAGCGAGTACTGGCCCGGCGTTGCTCCCGGAAAATTCGGGCCGGTTAATGCACTGTCGCCCAAATATAATTCTGGTGTGGTGCAACAACTTGCAGGCAGCCGTGTCAAACCACCAGTACTTTGGATTCATGGCGACAAAGACCAGATTATTTCGAACCAATCCCTATCGGATCCCGGCTACCAGGGAAAGGCGGGGTTCAGAAATAAGTGGCCAGGAGACGATAAATTTCCGTCTCAACCGATGATGGCACAAATTCGTTACGCGTTAGATCAATATCGGAATAATGGCGGGCAAACTGAGGAATTAGTTGTCAAAAACTCCGGCCACACTCCGTTTCTTGAGCAAACGGACGAGGTTTACAAAGCATTGCGAGAATTTCTGAACAGATATAATTAAACCGTTTAACCCGAATAGCCTTGACAAACTGGTCAGCGGAAAATATATTATCTTTAACGTTTGAAAGATTTCAAACGTACCATAGGATTGACGTGAATAAAATCAACAACTTACAGAACTAGATCTAACCACTAACATATAACATGGGGTCGATATGGACCGAATACTACCATTACTACTTTTACTTTGCCTGATTATCACACCGGCAATAATGGCACAATCAACTGGAATGATTGAAGGAAAGGTTGTTGAAATGCAATCTATGGAAGCGCTTGCAGGCGTGAACGTCATGCTAAACGGAACCACGTACGGCGACGCATCAGACATTGATGGAAACTACACAATTGAGAATGTACCTGCCGGAATATACATTTTGCGCGCTACCTACCTGGGATTCCAGCCTTATGAGCAGGAAGTTCAGGTCAGATCCGGGCAAACACTCAATGTTGACATCACATTAGAAGCAACCACTTTCATGAGCGACGAGCTTGTCGTAACCGGTTCACGCCGGCCTGAAAAGTTGCTTGAATCGCCTATTACGATTGAGCGGGTATCAGCTGAAGACCTTGAATACTCGGGCGGCTCTACGTTTCTGTCGTCGCTTTCAAACCTTAAAGGCGTCAACTACACCAATGCCGGAATGAACACGCAGCTCATTTCTGCACGTGGTTTTAATAGCAGTTTTAACACCCGCATGCTCTTTCTGATAGACGGCCGACTCGCCACGCTTGGCGGTACCGGTCTTCCACAGGGTAACTTCCTGCCATCAAGCAAAATTGACCTTAAAAATATTGAAGTGATTCTGGGACCGGCAGCTGCGCTCTACGGTCCGAACTCAGGTGCTGGTGTGATCAACGTGGCCACGAAAGATCCGTGGGATCAGTCAGGCGTCACGATCGAAACACGTGCCGGCAACCAGGATTTGAGAGATATCAACTACCGGATTGCAGGCACTGTTAACAACAAGTTTGGATACAAGGTGACCGGCCAGTATATGCAGGCAACCGATTTCAAACCACAGCGCGAGGACAGCCTTCACTTCTACCAGGCTCAGGGCACACTGCCTACGGCAGCAAATACCGTTTTTGAAACAGACGTGGTTGAGAATTACGATGTGGGCGCAACCAAAATCAACGGATCGCTCTACTACCGCTTTGGCGACTGGAAAGCAACCGGTACCTACGGATGGTCATCCACCGATCAGTTTTCGCTCACAAGTAACGGTCGTAACCGCATCAAAGGCTGGGAAGTAGACTATCAGACCTTACAGCTCAGCAATACGAACTGGTATGCTCAGCTTACACGCACGGGCAACAAGGCCGGATCCTATCAGCTAAACCAGGTAGTGCCAGCTGTTCAGGCAACCGTTAATGCCGGTGTGCCATTAGATCAGGTTGATATTGAAAGTATTCGTGAAGCCGTAGCGTTTATTGACGACACAGAGATTTATGACGCTGAACTGCAGTACAACAATCAGTTTGGTGCACTCAATATCGTTACAGGTTTGAATTACCGTAACTTTCTTCCTGAGTCGCAGGGTACTTACCTCGAGGATGGAGAGGGACAAAACATCAGCCGGGAACTATTTGGCGGGTATTTACAGCTCGATTACGACCTCATCGAAGACAAGCTTCAGATTGTCGGTGCAGCCCGTATTGATGGAAACTCCGACTACGACACGCAGTTCAGCCCCAAGGCGTCTGCCGTATTTACTGTTGCTCCTGGCCATAACCTAAGAGCAACTTACAACCGCGCCTACACAACACCATCTATCCTCCAGAGTCATGCTTACATTCCCATACCCGACCTGTTTGCGCCAAACTATGACTTCCTGATTAGAGGAAACACAGAGGGTTACACAATTCGGGATGCGAACGGAAATGTTATTAACACTATTGACCCAATCGCACCCGAGGAAGTAAATTCCCTTGAACTGGGCTATAAAGGAGTTCTTGGTGAAAAACTTTTTGTTGATGCTGTAGGCTACTACTCCTGGTATAAGAATTTTATCGGTACAGATGTCGTCGCTGATGGATTCAATTCCGTTGCATTCCGCAATGGCGAACAGGTATTGGTAGACGGGAGTGCATTTACAGCACTTCTTTCATACATCAATTTTGGTGAAGCTGAGGTAAGAGGGTTTGATATTGGAATGAATTATTATTTTAACGATAAATACATTCTCAATGCCAACCTCTCAGCTATTGAACTGGTTGATTTCACAAATGATGTCACCGATGCTCAGCTTCCGCTGAACACGCCTCCGCTGAGAATTAAAGGTGGATTTACAGCGAAAGAGTTCTTCAACAACGATACGTTCCGTCAGCCCTTCCTCAGAATTAACGGTCGCTGGCAAGACAGTTACCAGTTCCTCTCAGGCTACTGGAATACAAACGTTCTGCTTGATGATGACGGAGATCTGACCAACGACGAGGAGCTTTCCTCAAAATTTGAGATGGATCTTTCCACAGGATTCGACATTTCTCAAACCGGGCTTTCGTTCCAGGCAAGCATCAATAATATCTTTGACACTGAAAAAGTAGACCAGCTTGGAACAGCTCCAAGGGGCCGAACTTTCTGGGTTTCCCTGAAGTACGACTTTAACGGACTACGATTATAAGAAGAAGCCCCTGACTATTCATTACACCTCAGGAGAAGGCGGGAGTAAACATCCCGCCTTTTTTTATACCTTATCTGGATTTACCTGTTACTGTAAACTAATCTCTCAGAACTAATTCCGTCCATAATTGAAGTAAATGAATAACTTCAGTATTGTATAGTGCTTGTGAATTTTTTTATCAGTCTTCAGATTTCTTTAGATGCAATCTTCAACCTATCAATTTGCCATGACCTACGATCGAAAAACCTTTCTCAAAATGTCAGGCCTGTTAGCCGGCGGAGCCGCAATTGGAACCCTTCCCTTTTTAAAAGGATGCACTCCGGCAGAAACATCCTCTACTGCTACCTTCGGTCTCCAACTCTGGACACTAAGGGATGTCATTGCTGAGGATCCGGAAGCTACCATTCGGCAAGTGGCTGATTTTGGCTACACTCAGCTGGAGAGCTACGATGGCCCCATGGGCATGTGGTGGGGAATGGGAAGTACCGGCTACAAAAACCTGTTAGATGAGCTTGGACTGTCTCCGATATCATCACACGCCGATGTCTTTGAAGAATTTGAGCGTAAGGCAAATGAGGCAGCAGAGGTTGGCCTGACGTTTATTGTGTGTCCCTGGGTCGGCCCTCAGGAAACCATGGATGATTTCAGGCGCATTGCGGATCAATTCAACGAAATGGGTGAAATTGCCAATAACCTCGGCCTGCGCTTTGCATATCACAATCACGCTTATAGCTTTGAAGAGCTTGAAGGGGAACTACCTCAGGATGTGATGATGAACATTACTGATCCGGAGCTGGTGGAGTATCAAATGGACATTTACTGGGTAGTTGCTGCCGGACACGATCCTGCCGAGTGGATGCAAAAGTACCCGGGCCGATTCACAACATGTCATGTTAAAGACCTTGCACAGGGTGAAGAACCGGAATCAACGGTCTTGGGAACTGGATCCATCGACTATAAGCAGTTACTTCCGGTGTCTCAGGAGTATGGAATGGAAGGTTTCATCGTAGAGCAAGAAGCATATACCGGAACTACTCCAATAGATGCCATTCGCGCTAACGCAGAGTATATGAAAAGCCTGAATGTTTAATTCAAAACTCTGAGTTGATTTGCATTTTTAGCTTTGAGAGACCTGTCTGCACTCACTCAATCGGGGCAGGTAATCTCTCAGTATCAACCCTTCATATTATTATCACTCGATTCCTTCTCCTCAGCTGATGACATCTTTGCACTTTTCTTCTGCTGTTTTTTTAAATATCGTTTATAGCGGTATCCTGCCCATCCGCCCAGCAGCAGAGTAAATCCGAGAGCTCCTGTAAAGCTTAGCGTGCCAGACATTCCCAGCGCGAAATAGTTGAGTGCAAATACAATCATAAATGCAAAAACAGCCTGTATGATCGCTAAAATTTTAATTTTCTGGGACATTCTACTAACCGGTTGTTCTCTTAATAGTTTGGTGAACGCAATAGTTTTGCCGTACTTTCATTGCCTGATTCTATTACTAATTTTTTCCAATTACCCAGAAATACCCCACGACACGGAGACTGGTCATTTCTGATTTAACAACTGAACACAGGTTTCATATCCTAAAATATGAAAAACTCAGCCAAACACATTGCCGATCGTATTCGCCTGATGATCGCCACCAAGCAGTTCCAGGTTGGCGAATTACTGCCATCCACCCGCGAGCTCGGGCGTCAGCTTGAAGTGAGCTTTCATACCGTCAGGAAAGCGTACGGACACCTTGAAGATGAAGGACTGATCACGGGCGAGCAGGGACGCGGGTTTACCGTGAACCGGCAGAACACTTCGCTGGATAAATCAGAGCGGCTGGAAATCGGCGCTGAAAAATTGAAGGAGCTTCTTGAAGAGCTGATCGGGTACGGACTGGATGAATCTGAAATTGAAACACTCTTTGGTGAACAGATCAGCTATCTCGAGTGGCCCGACCGTATCCAGAGTATTGCCACGATCGGTGAGACCAAAGAACTGGCGACGATTTTGTCGAGCTCCATTAAAGACCAAGTAGGCGTCAAAAGCGATACGCTAAGCCTAAACGATTACGATAAAGCGCTAACGTACGATGCGCTTTTTATCCCCATCCAGCTTGTTAGTGAATTTCATGGCGCCGGCGATTCCATTCGTATCATGCCGGTTGTTTACCATTACGATGCCGACATACTCATCTCGATTGTTGCCCGGGCCGCACTTGACGCCATCGGCCTGGTAACTGCAGAGGAGGAATCGATTCAGAAAATTATCAGTCATCTGAAGTCTGCAATCAATTTTAGCGGATCTTTCGTTGCGGGCGCAACCTATGGTAAATCGTTGCCGCTTTTTGTGCGAAATACCGACCTGGTTGTTTACACGCCGGCTTGCGCGCGGCTGGTGGAACAGAAAGTCCCGGAAAAGAAGCGTATCAAATTGCAGTATATCTTATCCGATAAAAGTGCTGAGATGATTCGTTCTGAACTTTGGGATCAGTAGATTGGTGGATTAGTTAACTGGTGAATTCGTGTATTCGTTATTAGTAATTGGCTTGTTGAAATTGATCCTTTAACGCTGCTAAACGTCATCGCGGGCTTAGACCCGCGATCTCCCATTCCTGCAACGGAAAAGAATTGCCAGTGATTGGAGTAAAGATCGGAAATGTATGTGAACTCCTTGCTCTGACCCCGGGATAACGCCTTTCAGAACAGCTTCAATTCCAGTACAACATCCAATGGTATAAAACGTATATTTATTGATGTCTCCTTTTGCAAACTGCACCTACACGAATTCATGAAGTATCTATTTCTAACCATACTTTTCTTACTTCCACTTATCATTACTACAGCTGCAGAAGCTCAGAATGATGATGAATTTAAGATTGCCCGCGTGCAGTATCGTGGTGGAGGTGACTGGTATAACTCGCCTACAGCGCTCACCAATATGCTCCG
Organism: uncultured Rhodohalobacter sp.; assembly: GCA_964625635.1. GTDB lineage: Bacteria > Bacteroidota > Rhodothermia > Balneolales > Balneolaceae > SW132. Next base: position 10,200 of record CAZVEP010000061.1, on the reverse strand, counting down.
GTATGCCAGGGAACAGGTTCCGATCAGCATAAGCGAGCGATATGATGATGTTCAGCTTGGCAGCCGTGATATTTTCAACTATCCTTTTTTGTTCATCACCGGGCACGGTAACATTTCCATCAATGAAGCAGAAATGGATAATCTCCGCCGGTACCTCGAAACAGGTGGTTTTCTTTATGTAGATGACGATTATGGTCTGGATCAGTACATCAGACCATATCTGGAGAGAATTTTTCCTGATGAAGAATTGATCGAACTCCCGGCCAATCACCCATTGTATAGTAATGTTTACAATTTCCCGAACGGCCGGCCGCCTAAAGTGCACGAGCACGACAATCAGCCGCCTCAGGCATTTGGCCTTTTTAATAAAGGACGAATGGTTGCACTTTACACCTATGAATCCAACCCATCGGACGGCTGGGCTTATGATGAACACGACAATCCAAAAGAGGTAACAGATGCCGCCCTGCAATTTGGAGTAAACTTGCTTGTCTATGCACTGGCAAGTCCGTGACACAAGCTTATATAGCGATACGTCTTATCTTTTAACCCAGCCTTTTTCCAGGAAGACAACCTGGTCTTCGTGCTCATTGTTACCTATCCTGATAAATAGGCGGTGGCTAAGCCCACATTTATTTCCGTTCTTCTTACATTCGAACCATCGAACGGTCGGTGGCTTTCACCCGAACTACAATCACTCACTTAACAAGTTTTAGTATGAGCTATGAAAAAAAATGGTGGCGACACTCTGTTATCGGAGTTACGCTTGTTGGACTCGGTATCAATTTTATCGGAGAAGCAATTATCATTAAAGGACATGGCCCCGAGGAATTTGACCTGGGCCACGCTGCACTCTGGTTCTGGATTGGCCTTTTTGGGCTTGTCTCGATCAACGCGGGCATCAGCTATGTTGCCGATGCCGTGAAGCAACGCATTTATATGGAGATGGAAAATGGTGAAGCGCCTGTGAAGAAGCCCGAGTAACGGCAAGTGGCGTCTAAACATGGCATGTCTCAAAATTCATCAAAACTGTTTGTCACTACAGAATTCGTTAAAAGAAATTGAACTTTGGTACTGGCAATAGACATACCATGTTTTTCAGAAAGTCAGCTGAAACAGTGAAGCTCCTTTTTCGTTTCAGATACCATGGAAAAGTACACAGAAAAGGATATCGAATGGCTCCTGAACCTGCATAAAGAGGATGCTGGAACGTCCATCCGTACTGACGCCCCGCCAAACCCCGGACGAACGTGGAAACAGTGGGCTGTTCGACTTTCTCTCGCACTGAGTGCACTTCTCTGCCTGATCATCTTCCCGTTCTTTCTGCTGATACGTTTCTCAGTTTATCTTAACCTAAGCTACGGCTTGGGAGCCTGGACGGCCTTAACCGGAGGAATTCTGGCAACCATCATCCTTTTGTGTATCTATTTAGTGCTAATCTCCTTCAAGGTGGCCAACAAAAAATTACTTATCAAAATTGGCGGAATTGGCATTAGCACAATGGTGCTTGGATACTGCATGTTCTCTATGTTTTACCTTTCAAGCGTGAACGCCAAAAGCAGTGACGTGCAGGAAGTCTACCGATCGATGCACCCCATTCTGCGTGTGGCTGTCTCCACATTGACCCTAGCCGATGGTGACCTGGTCATTACCGATATCGAACGATTCGAAGAGGATTATGCCGAGATGGGCCTACCTGTCAATCAAACGTCACTTCACTACCGCCAGGAGAGCGGCTACGTGCAGGCAGTTGATATCCGGACGATTGGTCATGGATCCGTTCGAAATGCATTACTCCGCGGCTCACTCGAGCTGATGGGCTTCCGAACCATACGCCATGTAGGTACAGCTGATCATCTGCATGTGGAGTTGCGCCGGACAAGTCGCTAAGCGCTCCCGGAGCCTGTTAATCAGGAAATTAAAGCTATAGAAAACGTTCTGATATTTACGTCAGAAGTAAAATTACGGTGACTTATCTTTAAAGATAAACTCGCCTCTTTGTCTAGTTCCGCCAGGGCGAGAAAGAGAGGGGCTGTGGGTGAGTCAGAAAAGTCTGGAATATGACAACATTACAAAGATTATCACGAAAGCGTAATCATAAACACACCCGCCACCATGATGATGACGCCCACGAGTCTCTCTTTCAATCCTTTCTCATCAAAAAAGAGATGTCCCCAGAATACACTTAAAATAGCACTGCCTCGCTTAATGGAAATCACGTAGGCTACAAAAACAAAATTGATGGCGATCATCTGGGTGACAAACGTCAGGGCATTGAACACCCCCAGTGCGATGAGCGGCTTAGCCTGGCTCATGATTTTCTTTTTTGAATGATCTGAATATCGAAGCATCAACGGAAAAAGGGAGACGGCAAGGAAACAGGTCATAGATACGGACCAGAAAATAGGTGAGGAGTTCTGAACGCCAATCTTGTCGATATTGGACGTAAAACTCCAGATAAAAGCGACGAGAAGCATCAGCCTGGGGCCTGGATCCACCAGCAGACGCCTGAATGGCTCCAGAATTCCCTGCCCACGCGTTTGGATGTTTAGCATATAGGATCCGCCCACAATCAGTAAAACACCAATCACACCAATCGTTGATGGATACTCTCCTACCATAAAAGGTGACGTAATCAGCAGGAACATAGGCGTAAATGTGATCATCGGGATGGTAACGGAGAGGTCCGACATTCGAATGGCGCGCATATAAAGCACCAGGCTAACCGCGTTCAGAAATCCACCCACCAGAATAGCTTTCCAGAAGGTGGCATTCAGCTCCGGAATACCAACAAAATACAGAATTGGAATCAGGATGGGCAGGGCTAAAGCAGACATAGCCCATGAAATAAAAAACTCGTTTAGCTGACCCAACCCAAATTTTCCTGAAAGATCCTTCAGCGATTCAAACAGTGCCGTCAAAAAAGCGAATCCCAGATAGATCATTTAGCGCTATTTATAGCTGATGTTTTTTCCATGAACCATTCCATTATTAAACAATACCCGCCAGACAGCAACTGCAGCGTTCAGACGAATCTTACCGGTCTGCGCATTTAACACACCGTGTTGTGTAGGGCATAAATTTAAGCCGTCCGAAAGGAATATCTTCCCCGCATTTCAGACATGTTCCAAGTTTACCGTCCTTGTATCTCTCCTGTGCCCGCTCAAGTTTTTGAAGGGTACTTTTTTTCTCGCGAAGCTGCTTTTCGTTAATCGCCTTATTGTTGATGGCGTCCATACGTGACAAACGGCCTACCGACGCATCCAGCTTCACAGGCTTAGTCAGTTCTTTCAGTTCTTCAATCTCATTCCGGACCGAATCTATCTGTTCATCAATGATATGTTTAAGCTCTTTTTCTTCAGCTTCGGTCATCCACTATTGTTTATAACATTAAAATTTTAGTTCTTTATAAGATCTGAATATTCATCAGAGCGATCAATCCTTAGATTATGCTTTCGCCGGCCCCATTTGCAGCTGGCCGGAACTGCCTGATGACCTGATCAACCATAGACATTTAACCCCCTATTATGAGTGAGCTCAGACGTGAACTTGGATTTTGGGATGCCTTGACGATCGGTGCAGGGACTATGATCGGCGCTGGAATTTTCCTGTTGGCTGGCGTTGCCCTTGAGATGTCGGGACCCGCCGCAATTTTTGCCTATATCCTGTCAGGTATTGTCTGTATGATAACCGCATCAAGCGCTGCAGAACTTGCCACCGGCATGCCCACATCCGGAGGAGACTATTTTTTTGTATCACGATCGCTCGGACCAGCCTTTGGTGCAATCTCAGGTGTGGGTATTTGGCTCAGTCTTACATTTGCCATCGCATTCTACCTGTTCGGGATGGGTGAATACCTTTCCCAGTTTCTTCCTGTCTCTGCTTTCTGGGGCGCATTTATCGGTGGTGTGCTTCTCACTATTTTGAACGTTGTCGGGGCCAAGGAATCGGGCCGTACCCAGGTCATCATCGTTTTGACTCTATTCGCGATACTTGGCGGTTTCAGTGTTCTCGGCGTTTTCGAAATAGACTCGGAAAATTTCAGTCCTTTCTTCCCATTCGGCACAGAACCTATTTTTGGTACTACTGCACTTGTGTTTGTCTCTTTCCTTGGTTTCGTTAAGATCGCCGCTGTGGCCGAGGAAATTAAAAATCCGTCTAAAAATTTGCCGCGGGCGCTTATCGGATCCGTTGCCCTCGTTACCGTACTCTATGTCGTCATCCTATTAGTTGTGGGCGGTATTTTCACGCAAGAAACAATAGGTGATGTTCGTGATCCGCTTACAGCTGCTGCCCGTCAGATGCTTGGAAATCCCGGTGTAGTATTGATTATCCTTGCAGGATTACTGGCTACCATTTCCTCAGCAAACGCAAGCATTCTGGCGTCATCAAGGATAAACCTCGCGATGGCGCGCGACCGCATGATGCCAAACTGGCTGAGTGACATTCATGATAAACTGCTTACGCCCTACCGTGCGATCATCCTTACCGGTATTCTGGCACTCTCGTTTCTACTGCTCGAAAGCCTCGAAAATCTTGCCAAGGTAGCAAGTGTACTTCAGCTTTACAGCTATGCTGCTCTTAATATTGGATGTATTATGCTGAGAGCGGCAAACCCCTCATGGTACAAGCCTACCTACCGATCGCCGGGAACGCCGTGGCTTCAGCTGATTGCAGCAATTGGCTGCCTTGGCATTATTATCTATTCGGGCACATTTGCTCAGATCGCCGTTACCGTTCTAATTGTTGGCAGTCTTTGCTGGTACCTCGCCTGGGGACGTTCACGTGTGGATTTTGAGGACGCACTTCCCGATTTCAAGAGACGGTGGGACGTCCACGGCATGAAAATTTTCGGATTACCGGTTGAGCTTCATGAAGCAGAAACAACTGAAGAGTGGCAGCCCGGCGTACGTGCGCTTGATGCCATTGAACCGCGCCATGTAGTTACTGCTTTGGCTAATCCCAATACCGAAGGAGATCTTTTACGAATGGGACAGCTCATTGCCGCCGGTGCCAAAGAAGCAGGGCGCGTTACGGGACTTAGCATCGTTAAGGTGCCCTACCAGACACCGCTCTCTACCATTCGCCAAAAGCTGGAAGAGCGTCATTCAGTACGTGATAACATCAAAAAAATTAGCGAAAAGGTTAAGCTGACCAAAGATGAGGCCCATACCGACAGTGCAAGAGCGCTTGCAGAAACAACATTCGAGCCTGTTTCAGAGGCTGCATACAATGTGTTTAATGGCTTGATTGATGAGACAGAAGCCCGGGAAGCAGATATGATGCTGATGGGCTGGCAGGGCGGATTCAGTATTGGGCGAATCTATAACTCCCCCGTTCAAAAAATCATCAAAAACCTGAAAGCAGATGTCGGGATTCTGAAAGATCGCGGGCTCGACTCCATTCAGTCGATACTTCTGCCGTGGGGTGGAGGCTACCATGCCCAGCTGGGACTTGAGATTGGTCTGCGCATTGCCCGAAACCTGGATGCAAAATTAACAATCCTCAGACTTGTAAAGCCAGGAGTTGTGCATGACAAGGAGCGAGCTGAGCTTGAAAAAATTATCAATCCACTTACTAAGAATTTCAGCAATCTTGAAATCAGGATTGAGGAGTCAGACGGTATTGCAAGTGGAATTGACCGGGTGCTTAAAGATGGCGATTATGACTTTACAATCATCGGTGCATCGCATGAGTGGGGTATCAAGAATGTGCTGTTCGGCACAATTACTGATATTGTTGCCGATAGCGCTCCTTGTTCAGTGCTTATGGTGCGGCGCTACCTCACCGAAGACTGGAAGCTCAAAGCAAGTGAGAGTCTGAAACGGATGAAAGAGCAGCTGGGAATGACCTCATCTCCGGATGCTGAAGAAAAATAATCCGCAATATTGGTTGGTTATTTACGTAATTTTGGGTGATGACGTTTTATAAAAAAATAGTCCTTCCGCTTGTTGCATTCGCCTGGTTTATCGGGTTGCAGTCGAATGCGCTGAATATAACTTCTGCCCTGACGCTAAATGCTCAGGAGATCACTCACCATCAACAGTTCCCATCAAGCAAGGACAGTAACAATCTTTTTCAGGCCTCGCCATTTTTACCAGGCCTGTTTATTGAAGCGGAACAATATGCTGGTCCTGAAATAGAGCCTGACTCTCATCATGGACTTAAAAACTCATCAAATTATGTCCCTTTAGTAACGGGTAGCAACTATCTAAGAATTTCAGAGCGAAACACATCTTTTCATCCCGCCCTGAAACTCATTTTCCCATTCCACACCTATCTATAGATCTCCATAGCGCCGGAATGTTCCGGTCGAAACTTATCCAATTCAAAAAAATAAGGACTCATTCAACCGAGTAATTTCGGCGGTCCTGTATCATTTATTATCAATAAAAAAAGATTAAAGCTATGGAAATAGATATAACATCCGTTGTGATAGGAATTGCATCACTCGCCACATTTGCCGTACCGATCGGTTATGACCAGTTCAAAGTGAAACGGGCTAAACGAAAATCTGAAGAGCAGTTTTTAAATTCTGCATCAGAAACCGGATTCGTACACGGATCATTTGAAGTGCTGCATAACGGCGCTGCAATTGGAATTTGCCTTAACAGGGAAGAGCTGCTTTATGTGAAAAAAAGTTCAGCTTATACGCTTATCGAACTCTGCGATGTAACATCGAGCAGTACTTATAAATCCGAAAGTGTTCTCACAGACAATAACGGACTGAAACAGAACTTTAAAGAGATGGGTATAAAGTTATCCACTCGCCATTCCGGCGACATAAAACTTCCTGTTTTTGAGGGAAGGGACGGAACACAACGCGGAAATGAGTCGCTCATTATAGAACGCTGGATGAGTAAAATCAACAAGGCAGTTCGCGACATAACTCAACCTGTTTCATCTCCGGCCTGATTTTAATATTGCAGTTAATTTAGATGAAATAAACCTGCCGTGAAATGTTAGTCATTAACCGGCAGGTTTCTTTTAAAAGTAATTTTAAACTTTACACTTTTCCCGATACCTCACTTAAGGCATCATACCTCTGCATTTCTATCACTTAATTAAACGAACGCAACAACCAAAAGCGCGTAGACTATCATTGCGAGTAATCCGGCCATAATTGCCAGCGGAAACTGAGAGGTTACGTGATCCATCAGGTCGCATCCTGTTGCAAGCGAGCTTAAGATCGTTGTATCGGAAATAGGCGAGCACTGATCTCCAAAAACGGCCCCGCCAATGACTGCTGAGAAACAGAGAGAAATGAAAAAAGGATCTGGCGTCACGGCCCAGGCAAGCGGCATTGCCACCGGAAATACAACCGCGTACGTCCCCCATGATGTTCCTGTAGAAAATGCGATGATCATGCATAAGATCATCAGTATTCCAGGCAGCATCGCAGGTGCTACGATATCTCCAATCAGGTCTACAACATAAGCGGCGGTCCCCACGGCATCGGCTACCTCCTTCAGCGATACAGCAAATGCAAGAATAATCGCTCCGATTGTCACGCCTTTACAGCCGTCAATAAATCCATCAATGGCATCCTGAAGTTTCATTCCTTTAGCTACGGCGATGCCAATCCCAACCAGAACTGCCACTACGAATGCCTGGGCTATCAGGAGCGTGGGGTCTTCTGTCTGACCGAGAACGTAATACGTATAAAGAAATGGGATGATGGCAACTCCGAGCAACGCACCAATGGGGCCAAAGAAGTCAATCAGTCCCGGATTATAACCCTCCGGCACTTTGTTTTGCGTAAGTTCATCTGCCGCCATGGGCGAAGCACCCTCAGCATCAAGTTTGCCCGTCTCCCTGGCCCGCTTTATGGCTGCACGCATTTTTTTACCGGGCACCCACGGTAATTTTTCGATAGCAAAAAACAGTGTAATGATGATCGCAAACATCGCATAAAAATTATAGGCGATGGAAGAGAAAAAGAAATTTACGCCATCCTGCTGGGTTTCGAACAGCGGAATGGTTCCGATCACAAGGCCGCCCACGTAATATGGCCATACATTAAATGGAATAAGAGTAGCAGCTGGTGACGCCGTGGAATCGACCATATAGGATAGCTCTTCATGAGACACCTTGTATTTGTCGGCGACCGGTCGAACTGTGGCACCGGTTAGAACCGTACTGATGGTTCCGCCCTGGTGAAATACCAGTCCCATCATCCAGGTAAAAAACTTTGCTGACCGAGGGCCGCGAACCATCACGCGACTGGCTGAAACCGCGAACTTTTCGGCGCCACCTGTTCGGGTCCAGATACCAATCAAACCGCCCAGCGCCCAGAGATAGACCAACAGAATTTGTGCAAAGCTTTCGGTTCCGATAGAGGGAATCAGAAAACTATCTACAATGTCGATATTTCCGGAGATAACCCCGCCGAGGCAAATTCCTATAAAAAGCGCACTCACCACTTCACGCGTCCAGAAGGCAAGCACAATTGCCACAAGTGGTGGCATGATACTCCAAAAGCCGTAGTGGTCGTTGGTTTTAGGAAAATCCCCGGCAAAATAGACCCCGGCAATCAGAAGGGCAATGAAGGCTCCAAAATAGATTTTCCTGCGAGTTTTGGGATCACCGAAGGTTTTGGAAACGTACGTTTGTGAGTCGCTCATGTGCAATTATGTATGATCAATTCAGATGGGATAAGATAACGGTTGCTCCCAAATTTCAAAGGGTGATGTAGGGAAGACTATGTCACTTTGCCAATCCGACTGACAAATTTCTTGGCCAAAGCAACGCTGATGGTCTGTTCGATGATAAATCAACAATCGAAGCTCCCCCCTCGAGCTAAATTACTTTTTTTGCTTCAATGAAATAAAACTTCCAGAATCTAAATGCCCATTTCTCTGTTTCAGTCAGGGTCAGCCCGTTCTTTTCAAGCAATTCTTCGGTTTCTGATAGCGATCGAGTATTAATGTTTTCGGGAGTGAGAAGCGCGATGATTTTATTGGGCAAATGAAACCACCCTTCCAGGTTCCAGTCAAGAAGATACAGAGCCCCACCTGGTTTAAGAGCTTTATACATGTTTTTCACAGCCGATGCTTGATCAGCGTAGTAGTGAAAAGAGTTGAGGCAAATCACGCGGTCAAAGGTTTCCGGTTTGAACGTGATTTCTTCCGCTGGCATATTTGAAAAAGCGACCTGCGGATGATCTTCGAACCGTGCCATGGCAACGGCTCGCATGCCATCTGAAGGATCATTGAGCTGAAGATGAATATCAGGATATAAATTCAGAAGATGCTCTGCGAGAATACCGGTGCCACAACTTATGTCGAGTACTCTCTTACCCGAGAGATTTTCTATGTGATTAAGCAGATGGCGGTGAGTGTGCTCAAGGTAAGCGGCATACTTCTTGTCATATTTTTCAGAAAATCCATCATAAAACCTAATCGTTTTACGAACCTTCTTTTCATATAATGTATCCATAGTTTCAAAAAGTAACACTTTGCATGCACCGGTGCCGGAACCATTTCAGCATTTTTCTTGTCTCAAACTCAGGCGCATAAATGAGAAAAACATTAACTGTCAATGAGATAGTTCAGCCTCATTTTCTTATCATATATGCTCTTAATCTACGAATTCAAACCACATGTCCATCGAACTCTAACTTATATCTGGTTGTCTTATGTCATCCTGGATCCTTAAATCCATTCCTCCACACGATTGGTTTATCTGTCTCGACATCGATCCCTATTTCGACCACGAACATGAGCCGGAGAAGATATTTGAGGAGGGATTTACACGTCCCATTCCACTTGAGGAGCGAGATATCATTGCGACAACGTTTTTCAACGGCGATCCGGAAAACCCGGAATTTCATATTGAGTCGCCTGAAGATCTGTCGAGGGAGGAGATTAGTCAAGCCAACGATACGCTTGCCCGGATTTTGGGAACCAACCTTGATTTGAGACCGCTCTACGAGAAGGCCGAAAACGATCCTGTTTTGGGGCCTCATCTCAAAGAATACTACGGGCTGAAACGAATGGCACGGGGTTCACTACTTGAAGATATCATATACCGCATTGTACAAATGCAGCTTTCGCACAAACCCACTGCCAAAAAGATGGCGTTCAAAATGCGCGAAGCGTACGGCACTCATCTGACTCATGAAGGTAAAACACTCCCCGCCTGGCCGAGGCCGTTTCAGCTTGCCAAAGCCGATCCCGCCCAGATTCGAAAAATGGGTCC
>CAZVEP010000060.1:0-20796 GCA_964625635.1 uncultured Rhodohalobacter sp. | reverse complement strand
ACCGCATATCTCGGCGTCATCCCGGTCTTGAGCCGGGATCTCCCATTCCTGCCTGGGCCAGAAATCCAGCCATTTTCAATTCACAAAGTAATGCACAGATGGGAAATCGCGGATCAAAGTCCGCGATGACAATGGAGGATTTAGAGACATAACTATTGATGGGAGTTTGCTGATCAGAGTCCGGGGAAGTTTTTGCAGGGTGTTGAGCCTGACCAACCCGACACACCGCATATCTCGGCGTCATCCCGGTCTTGAGCCGGGATCTCCCATTCCTGCCTGGGCCAGAAATCCAGCCATTTTCAATTCACAAAGTAATGCACAGATGGGAGATCGCGGATCGGGGTCCGCGATGACAATGGGAGGATTTTGAGACATAACTATTGATGGGAGTTTGTGGATCAGAGTCCGCGATGACAATGGGAGGTTTTGAGACATAACAATGATAAGAGATCGCGGATCGGAGCCCGCGATGACATTGACGGTATGTTGAGCTAATCTTATAGTTCCCTGGTCAAATAAGGGATTTCTGATTGCCATACTTATCCAGGTACTGCTTCAATTTTACTTTTCTACGGGTACTTTCACTGGTCATATAGCGAAGCTTACCGAAAATTGGCCGTTCCTGCCATGCGCGGTCGAATCGTCCGAGGCACCAGAATATACCTGAATAGCTGTTGGGATCGCGTCCATCAATGGCATATGTATTGTTGAGGTCGATCAGGTACTCTGCTGCTGTTTCGTAGTCGGGTGTCCATTCGATAACCTTTTTGCCCCAGAGCATACGAAGATAGTTATGAATGATTCCTTCCTCCCGAAGCTGAGTCTGAGCTGCATTCCAGATTTCATCGTGGGTTTGAGAATTTTTGAACTCATCGTAGCTATAAATGTATTCTCTCGGATCATCACGATGCTCATCCATTGTTTTCTGGACCCAGTCGGGCAGACTGCTGATCTGGTCATAATCGGGCCTGTGATGGGCAAAATGATACCCAACTTCCCGCCATGTAATCACCTCATCAAGAAATCCATCAACATTAGGGTCGCCGTTAAAAAAGCCGCCGGTAGAACCCTTATTGAACGTAATCTTATCCAGATCCCATCCTTCGGGCTGATGTTCTAATACGGCCTGAACAATCTCGTGCTCTGAAATTTTACCAAAATGCAGCCAGGGACTCAGCTGACTCGTCTTTTTCTCATCCGGGTCATTCCGTTTATCGTCATATTCCAGAAGTGCATTTTTGATGAACTGTCCCAACATACCGGTTGCAGCTGAACGCCCGCCGTGTATGTCAATTGGATGAACATCATGGTCGATGTCTAGTTTCGAAATAAATCCGGGAATATCATCAAGAGCCTCTTTGGCATCAGGCAGATCGTCAAACAGTGAGTCATCCAGATCGACAGACGATTCGTTTTCCAATTCATCAAGGGGATTCTGTTTGGGTGGGTTGGTATACGCCTCAATGAAATGCTTCTGCATGATTTTGCGAAAGAAGTAGGCGCTGTAGGGATCTTTATCCGTAAGTCCGAGCGGTATCAGCCCATTGCTGTCAACGGTGATATAAGGAAGATTCATCTCTTCAGGATAAGTCTCATTTCGCTTCCGCATAATGAAGACCGGATATTCATCTGTGACCAACACTGATGCGTTTGAGGCAAGGTCCTTTAACAGATTCTCATACTGGCCTGGTTTCTCCTCAACAAACGACACGTAATTTAACTCCTGATCAGTCGCATAATCCAGGTGTTCTTTCATACCCTGCATCATGAATGTGTGAGACCGGTCGGTTGCCCAGGGATAGTCGCATGAAAAGGCCTCGAGAATCAGGAGTGGCTTATCTAGTTTATTGGCCCAACCTACAGCATATTCCAGCGCAAAATTGTAGTGAAATCGCCGGTTAATTTGCATCCAGTAGAGAACATAGTCTCCATCAGGGTTAGGCTCGTTTTCGTTTCGTTTAAATACGCGATCGCTGTTGAAGTTTTTCATGATGATATCAACAACAATCAAAGATGGTCAATTCCAGATAAATCATCTCACTCTTCTATCAATCTGTTTTTTTTATTCTAAACTACCTGTTCGATATTCATTATACATTATTCGTTATTCATCACTCAATATTCGATATTCACTGTCATTACCTTCCAACTCTTGTATCCTATGGTCGATCAATTCATTCTTGGGGCTATCTTATGCGTAATGCTGATCTTTTTCGTGATCGGCAAACCACGGTATGATATTGTGGCCATATTTGGCCTGATCGCCGCCACACTTTTTGGACTTGTTCCTGGAGAAGAAGCCTTTCGGGGATTTGCTCATCCTGCAGTTATTACCATTGCCGCGGTTCTTATTCTGAGCCGGGGACTCATTAATGAAGGTGTAGTGGATATCATTTCAAACCGCCTTGAATATCTGGGTGGTAACTTAACACTACAAACGGCGGCTATCACCACGCTGGTTGCAGTCTGTTCAGCATTTATGAACAACGTTGGTGCCCTTGCTCTATTTATGCCAGTTGCTATTCAGCTTGCCAGGAAGTATGATCGTCCCCCTTCACTTTTGCTGATGCCACTTGCATTTGGATCGCTATTGGGCGGGCTTATCACCCTTATTGGGACACCACCAAACATCATAGTAGCCGGATTTAGAGAAAATGCCGTCACACCACCGTTTGGAATGCTCGACTTTGTTTGGGTGGGTATCCCGGTTGCTATCGGTGGCATTCTTTTCGTTACTTTCTTTAGCCGTTACCTGGTTCCCGTTCGAAAAGGGCAAACATCTCGTGAGGAGATCTTTCGCATTCAGGAATACACGACGGAGGTGAAGGTGCCCGCCGGCAGCGGAATTTCCGGATTAAGCCTTGAGGAGTTCAGAAATCAAAAAGAGAGGGATGTAGTAATCGCCGGTATTATCCGAAATAAAAACAGAATACTTTCACCAGCACGTACTGAAATTATCGAAGCTGGTGATACCTTGATTATGGAGGCAGGCACACGAGAATTGAAGAAGTTTCTTCAACAATATGACCTGTATCTAAAGGGGACCAAGAAGTTAAGTGAAGATGAGATCGATTCTGATGAAGTGCGAATGGTAGAGGCTGTCATCATGCCTGATTCCTTACTGAATTCGAAAACGGTACAGGAGGTAGATCTTCGCTGGCGGTATGGGGTTAACCTGTTGGCAGTTGCCCGAAAGGGAAAACGTATTACTGAACGGTTATCAAAGATTGAGTTCGAGGCTGGTGATGTGCTTCTCATCCAAATTCAGAAGGGAAACCTGCACGATACATTTCAACAGCTAAACTTGGTAATGTTGAATGACCGGGAAATATTTTTCAACAAAAAAAGAAATCTCGTTGGCGCCATCGCCATATTCGCAGGTGCTGTAATTCTTTCAACGCTGGACCTGGCCCGCATTGAAATAGCCCTTGCGGGGGCTGCTGCCACATTTGCACTCTTCAGGTTTGTGAAGCTTCGAGAACTCTACCAGTCTATCGACTGGCCCATTGTGGTGTTTCTAGGCGCAATTATTCCTGTTGCGGAAGCACTACAACCCACAGGAACCGCCGATCTGATCTCATCAGCTTTGTTGAAGTACAGCAGTGAAATGACGCCGGCCATGATTGTAGGAGCAGTTCTTATAACAACCATGCTGCTTGCAAACCTGGTTAACAAGGTATCTGCTGTGTTGATGGCACCCATCGCGATCACCATGGCAGAACACTTGGGTGTCTCTGCCGACCCGTTGCTGATAGCGGTAGCAATCGGGGCAACATGCGCATTTTTGACGCCTCTCGGTCATCAGTGCAATATCCTCGTAATGGGACCCGGAGGCTACGACTTCACCGACTACTGGAAACTTGGTCTTCCTCTCTCTATCATCGTTGTCATTATTGCCGTCCCGGCTATATTGTGGGCATGGCCGCTGTGACAGAAAATTGAATCGGTTTAGAAAAACCTCTGGTAAGGTTTTTGAAGCTGGCTGTCGAATAAAGTAACTCTTGGGTTACAGACGACCCGAGCCCAAGCTACTTATGCAAATTCTTTTGTCTTCTCCGCCCGTTTTCTCTCGTTATGATCAAGATAGGTTTTGCGGATACGCAAGCTTTTTGGCGTTACTTCAAGCAGCTCATCATTATCAATGAATTCAATGCATTGCTCCAGGCTCATCTTTTTAGCCTGGCCAATTTTAACTGAATCAGATGTTTGGGTGGCACGGTGATTCGTCAGGTTCTTTTTCTTAACCACGTTGATAACCAGGTCATCCGCACGGTTATTGATTCCGACAACCTGACCTGTATACACCGGATCGCCCGGCTGTACTATAAACTGGCCGCGATCCTGAAGTCCTTCCAGTGCGTAAGGTGTTACATCCCCTTTCTCAAGTGATATGAGTGCTCCTCTGGTACGACCAGGAATTTCTCCCGCAAACGGTCCGTATTCATCAAACTGCTGGTGCATGATACCGGTACCGCGTGTTTCGGTCAGCATCTCTCCACGAAATCCAATCAATCCTCTCGACGGTACTTTAAATTCAATTCGGTTATTTTCACCTTCCTGCACCATAGAAGTCATGATCCCCTTCCGCTTCTGCAGGTTATCAATCACTTTATTGCTGTAGTCAGTATGAACATCAACAACCACTTCTTCAAATGGCTCATGTACTTTTCCGTCAACTTCCCTGTATAGAACTTCAGGGCGCGATACTGCAAATTCAAATCCTTCACGCCGCATAGTTTCGATCAATATTGAAAGCTGGAGTTCTCCACGGCCTGCTACCCTGAAAATATCGGGGTTATCGGTCTGCTCAACACGAATCGATACATTTGTCCTGATCTCTTTATTCAGGCGATCTTTGATCATATTGGAAGTTACATAATCGCCTTCCAAACCGGCAAAGGGAGAATTGTTTACCCGGAAATACATCGCCATGGTGGGCTGATCGATATCATAATAATCCAAAGGTGTTGGATCGGAGATATCGGTAAGTGTATCACCGATCTCGACAGCTTCATATCCGGCCATTGCAAAAATATCGCCCGCAAATGCCTGGTCAACCGGCTCTCGGTTCAATCCCTTAAACGTATATAGTTTTGTCGCTTTACCTTTTGCTTTTTGATTGCCTTTCCTGTCGAGCAGTACAATTTCCTGGTTTGTCTTGATGGTTCCCTGCTCAACACGGCCAATTGCAATACGTCCTACATAATCGTTCCAGTCTACGCTACTGACCAACATTTTGAATGGAGCATCCATTACCTGCTCAGGTGCAGGAATATGATCAACGATCTTGTCGAAGAGCGGCGCCATGTCAACGCTTTCATCCTCGAGTTCTTCCTTAGCGAAGCCTTCGATTGCAGCTGCATAAAGTACCGGGAAATCGAGCTGCTCGTCAGTGGCGTCGAGCTGTACAAACAGATCGAAAATCATGTCGAGCACTGCATCCGGGCGGGCATCCTTACGGTCGATTTTGTTAATGAGTACAATGGGCTGGTAGCCGAGATCAAGCGATTTCCGAAGCACAAATTTAGTCTGGGGTAGCGGGCCTTCGGCAGCATCAACCAGCAAAATTACACCGTTAACCATTTTAAGGATACGTTCAACTTCACCGCCAAAATCAGCGTGACCCGGCGTATCCACAATGTTAATTTTGGTATCATTCCAAACAACAGTCGTATTTTTTGAACTGATCGTAATTCCTTTTTCCTTCTCGAGGTCACCTGAGTCCATGACCCGGTCTGCAACCTGTTCGTTCTCTCTGAATGTTCCGCTCTGTCGCAGCATTTGATCCACAAGTGTGGTTTTCCCGTGATCTACGTGAGCAATAATGGCGATATTTCTGATATCCTGTGTCATAAAAATGGATGAGTTCGTCCGTTTGATCTTTCTGAGGACGAATAATTATTAAATTTAAAATTCGATCTCCTTACATAGCTGGATAAATCGAAAAATTGATAGCCTTCAATATACGGGTTTCCATGCAAAGTTAAGAGCCTTGTTGCTTATTTATTTTTAGCCGTTCGCCTTATTCGTCTCACAGCGCAGATTCACACATGATTCAAGGCTTGAGTTTTTTGCGCTGCGTTTCATCTACCCAAAATCGCTGACACCCCGAGCCACTAATTATGTGCAGAAAACCGTGCAGCACTATACTTTTTAAAAAAACTGACCAATAAAATTTCTTCTTGAGGTGAGTCCTTCGCTTTCACTGCTGAAGGGAGGAGTTTTAAGTATGCCAATCAACTGGGTTGCTTTTAAAATCGATGATTCCACGTTTTGTATTTACGATACACTTGAAGGTGAAATTGCATCAGCTTTTCGCCAGTGAACCAACAATTAAAAAAATTAAAGTGCTTGCGTCCAAATAAGACTGATATCACGTTACCGCAATTTCGAATGGGCACACTTCTCAGTCTGCCCATTTTTATTTAATTGAAATTCCAGCAGACTTTATAGCTACCTACCAACTCATGAAAACGTTTTTTAAACATCATAGAATCCACTTTTTATTTTCCCATAGAATGTTAAATTCATGCGTCAACTAATAATTTAACCGGTCTCTCATGATTCGACTACTTACACTTATCTCGCTTTTTCTTATCTCAACCACTTCTTTATTCGCTCAGCAAACATACATTCACGCAGGAAAACTTTTTGATGGTACCGGCAATGATATCTATGAGAATGTTACAATTGTGATAAATGGAAATACTATTGAAGCGGTTGAAAACGGATTTCTAGAACCTTCCGGTGAAACAATTTTAATCGATCTTTCAAATCATACAGTCCTTCCAGGATTGATTGATCTCCATGTCCATCTGGAGGGAGAAACAAATCCCAACCGCTATATGGAAACATTCACGATGAATCCCGAAGCAAGAGCACTGCGCTCCGTCATGTTTGCCAGACGCACACTTGATGCAGGCTTTACAACCGTACGTGATTTGGGTGGATCGGGTGTTAACACGGCACTGCGAGACGCCATCGCCAGCGAATATATTGAGGGACCGAGGGTAATCAGTGTCGGTAAGTCTCTGGCAACCACCGGCGGCCATGCTGACCCAACCAACGGATTCAAGCGGGAACTGATGGGCATTCCCGGACCAGCTGAAGGCGTGGTAAATGGTGTGGCTGGTGCACGGGAAGCTGTTCGTCAACGATACAAAAATGGAGCCGATCATATCAAAATTACCGCTACCGGAGGAGTTCTTAGCGTAGCTAAATCAGGGCAGAATCCTCAATTTATGAATGATGAGCTCCAGGCTATTGTAGAAACCGCCAGTGATTACGACATGCATGTGGCTGCTCATGCCCACGGAAAAGAGGGAATGATGCGGGCTGTCCTTGCCGGAGTAAAAACAATTGAACACGGCACCTATATGGATGAAGAGGTGATGCAGGCAATGATCGAAAATGACACCTATTATGTACCCACTATATTGGCAGGAAATTTTGTAGCTGAAAAAGCCGAAATCGATGGCTACTTTCCGGATCTTGTTCGCCCCAAAGCCCGTGAAATCGGCCCGCTCATTCAGGAAACGTTTGGTAAAGCGTACAGTTATGGTGTAAACATTGCATTTGGTACGGATTCCGGTGTATCACCACACGGGGGAAACGCAAAGGAGTTTGAACTGATGGTGGAAGCAGGGATGCCTGAACATGAAGCGATTCTAAGCTCCGTTAAAACTGCCTCTATCGTACTGGGCCTTCAGGATCAAATTGGCTCCATCGAATCTGGTAAATTTGCTGATATAATTGCTGTTGAGGAGAATCCACTCGAAGATATCACCGCCCTTCAAAATGTGGTTTTTGTGATGAAAGATGGCAAAGTAGTGAAGGAGTGAGTTCTTCAAATACCAACCCTCCAAGGGTTTGGAACCCTTGGAGGGTTTAAAGAAATTTGTAACGGGCCCGTCTCCAGAAATGGCATTTTTCGCGACAGCATAAAACGCTTTAATCTTCTTATATTTTGGGCAACAAAGACGTTATTCATCATCACTAAAAATACCATTTCTATTTTACCGAAACATTCATTTACAATTTTCAGGAACCCTGTTACGACCAAATAATGTATACTGAGGCTTTAACCTTGTACACCAAGCCTTTTGGATAGTAACAAACGAGATACATTCGGCACACAACCGCTCGGCACGTTGCTGCGCGACCAGGCAATTCCCGCCTCTGCAGGAATTCTGGTGATGTCAATTTATGGCATTGTCGATACTATCTTTGTCGGACTCTGGGTCGGACCTTTGGGAATTGCTGCCATTACCGTTGTACAACCCATCACATTTCTGATTGCGAGTATCGGCATGGCCATTGGCGTGGGTGGTGCATCTATCATTTCCCGTGCATTTGGTGAAGGAAACGACGAAAAAGCATTTCAAACCTTCGGAAACCAGGTTGGCATGACGCTGACGCTCGGTGTTGGCTTTGTCATTGTTGGGTTTATTTTCATTGATGAGATTCTCACCCTCTTTGGTGGCCGTGGTGACGTCACGGAACCTGCCAGAGTCTACTTTACAATTGTTCTGCTGGGAACTCCTTTCTTAGCCTGGGCAATGATGAGTAACAATGTGATCCGGGCAGAAGGATATCCCCGAATGGCAATGCTTATCATCATGATACCGGCGGTTGTGAACATTATTCTTGACCCGATTTTTATTGTCGGCCTGGACATGGGAATTGCCGGGGCGGCATGGGCAACAACAATATCATATGTTGCGAGTGCAATTTTTGCCACATGGTTCTTTTTGAAAGGTTCTTCTCAACTCGAACTCAAATGGAGAAGCCTGAAACCAGACGGACCTATTGTGCGAGAGATATCGTCACTTGGCGCCGTCACTTTTGCACGCCAGGGAACCATCAGCTTGCTGTCCATAGTACTCAACAATTCTTTATTTGTTTATGGCGGTGAGATTGCCCTCTCGGTCTATGGTATCATCGGTCGGCTTTTAATGTTTGCCAATTTCCCGGTTTTGGGAATCACACAGGGTTTTGTACCAATAGTGGGCTACAATTATGGCGCCAGGTTAATGGATCGTGTAAACAAATTGATTCGACTGTCAATGACATCAGCTACCCTGATTTCTTTCGGTATCTTTGCAATCATCATGATTTTCGCACCCTATATTGTCTCGGTTTTTACCAACGATCCGAACCTTATCGAGCGAACGACTCCTGCACTTCGGGCAGTCTTTTTGGCAACACCACTGCTGGCAATCAACCTTTTGGGGAGTGCGTATTTTCAGGCTATTGGCCGTGCAAGGCCCGCATTGATTCTTTCGCTATCGAAACAGGGATTTATCCTCATCCCGCTCATCTTCATTCTGCCCTACTTTTTTGGTATTTATGGCATCTGGTATTCATTTCCTATTGCCGATACCGGGGCGGCCATGATTACGGCCGTGTTTCTGAATTATGCACGCGATAAGGAGCAAGAAACTGAACCAACGAATGATGAACATAAAGAGGATCTGAAAGTGGATTCCGGGAAGGACGCTGAATCTTGAGGGTGTTTGAAATGACTGTAAATTTTAAAATAAGTAGTCAGTTGACACATTGATTTCAAATCCTTTCCGGTATACCCCTCACAGCCTGTTCTGCACAACCATGATGATCTCCCCTCGAGGGGAGATCTATAAACGGTTCATTCTCTTATAAAAAACTTATTTTGCCGCCATTCCGGAAATACGCTCTTTCCCGATAAGTGACCGGCGGCGGTCAGGGGTTCGGACAAGTTGCTTATCATAGGCATCCAGCGCTTCATCATAGCGGCCTAGATCACTCAAAACATCTCCCAGAAGTTCGTGTGAAGGCTTCACAATCGTTGGCGGGCCAAAATCCACCGGCAGGTCTGTCTCGGCCGATACTGCCTCTTTCAAAAGTGCGATACCCGCCTCAGTCTCATTCTGCTCAATTTTTATGAGCCCCTCAATTTGTTTGATTCTGATTTCACGTTCAGGACGATCGGGTGTTTCTCTGAGTTGTTCCAGATGTGTCTCAGCCGCCTGCCAATCTCCCATTCTGGCATCGGCCAGACCAGAAACATAGTAGTAGTTGATTGATGTCCAGTCCGGCTCGCTGAAGTCTGCAGTCCACTCTCGGGCAGCACTCCAGCTTTCAGTATCCACGATTTGATGACCTCTCATCACGGCAAAATGCCATTTTTCTCTCATCGTGGGCTCACCGCTGATTCTGTCGCTGCATGTGTTCAACACCTGCTCAGCCTCTGCAACCTGACCGTCCTGCAGATAGCCATATTGCAGCCACCACGGGTAGTGTCCGCACACCGTTTGCTGCTCGTCGAGCTCTGCCTGGCGGGATGTTTGTACGTCGCGGGCAACGATATTTGCATCAATGACATCATCCCACATACCCAGCGCCAGAAAAATGTGAGATGTCATATGCTGTGCATGTGCTGCAGATGGCGCAATTTCGGAATACGCTTTTGCCATTGGCAGCCCCAGAGGCGCATGTACCGGATCATCAAACGAATGAATCAAATAATGGGCAGCACCGGGATGTTCGTTATTTTCATTCCACACATCAAACAGCTCTGCTGCCGCCCGCATATAAATCGCATAGTCTCGGCCCTCGTGCGCTGTGCCCAAAATCGAAAGCCCATAAAATGCGGTAGCTTCATGGTCATCGGGATACATTTCATGGAGCTCTTCCATCGCATCACTGTAAAGAAAATCCCGCTCTTCTTTAGACTTTCCTTCAGATTCAGGTGTGTTTCCATAAAGTGTTTCAAGTGTCATCAGGTAGTCCTTCTCCCGCTGAGTTCCTGCCATATCTTGCCGCTCTTCTAATGTTTCACCTAAACGATTTAATATCTCCATTGCGGCGTCGTGATCCTGCTCCATCCAAATCGGATGGTTGTGAGTCATCGCTTCTCCCCAATATGCCATGGCAAACTCCGGATCCTCCTCCTGAGCACGCCTGAATGCGCGTGCGGCATCTGCGTATTCAAAATTGTGAAGAAATTTAACGCCTTCAATAAAGTCAGCCTGAGCCGATTCTGCACCGGAATTGGGAAACTCAATTTTACCCAGCAAATTATCCTGAGCCTCTACATGTGTGGAGAAAAATAGAAGAATTAAAACAGTGCTTAGTAAATGTTTCATAGATTCAACCATGAGGTTAATGTGTATTTTTCAGTTGCCGGGCCATTTAGACCGTCTTAATTATTATATAATTTTCCTTTGATCATAACCTCTGATAGCGATTGCATATTCGAAATGTCATCAGACGGATCTTCATCAAGGATAATCAAATTAGCAAATTTACCGATTTCCAAGGTGCCAAAATCATCCAGCCGCTGCATCGCCATCGCCCCGTTTCGTGTTGCCGCTACAATTAAGTCTTCAGCTGAAATACCTGCATCCTGCATCGCCTCCATCTCATCAAAGATTGAAATTCCGTGTAGCGTTCCGGGGTTTCCGGCATCTGTACCCACAACAATAGGAATACCGGCTTCATGTACTTTTCTGAGATTCAGATTTACGAAAACGTCAGAATCATACATTCTTTGTGGATCGGATCCTCTCTCAAGATAACTTTTGAATTCATCATTGAATTGGGGATGGTCGCTGAATTGATTCGCACTGTTTATTAGCTCAAGGGTGCGGTCATCCACACATCCCCTTGGGTCCGTAACTGACATAGGCTCCATTCCTGCAGCCGCCAGGTAGGCATTAATGTAGCCATCATCAACGATAATGGTTGGATTATATATTGTCTCGTTTTCAAGTGCCAGCTGAATAAATTCGTCATCTACTTCAACATCACTCACGCTATGAACGAGAAGTTTTGTGCCATTTCTAAGGGCGGCTTTGGCCTGATCAAGCGTGGTGGCATGAGCGATCATCTGGTTTCCCTGGCGTTCAATCTCTTCCGCAGCGGCTTCCACATATCCCATGTATTCCGGATTATCCTCATCCAACTGCCAAAACTTTACTCCCGTACTTCCAAGGGCCGATACATACTGAACCATCTTTACACCTGTCTCTTCGGAATCAAGCTGAACCAGCACGCGATCGGATGGCAGATCAAATGGTCCTCCCGGTACCGGAGTCAGAAGCGGGCCGGCCGCAGCTACGTGCGGAGCCATTGGATTCGATTCAGCCGATTCTTCAAGATCAATCGACCAGGTCATCCCGCCCACGTCATACACTGCCGTTACTCCTGAACAGATGTAGCTATCATAATATCTTTCCGGATTCTGCTCCTGGTATGCGGCAATTTCGGCAAAAGGATAGGTTTCCGTTATATTCATCGCATCAGGACGACTGTCAAAAAAACCAGTCTGGAAAAAGTGCATGTGCGCATCAACCATCCCCGGTGTAATAAATTTACCGGATGCATCAATTACTTCCGCACGGGATGGTATGGAGCAATCATCAGCAGATCCCACACAATTGATCCTGTCTTCTTCAATAACTATTATACTGTTTTCGATAGCTTCTGAGCCGGTTCCGTCAAACAAAGTGGCACCTGAAATCACTGTGGTATCCGACGTTTGTTCTGCATCAGTGCAGGAAAGAACTGAAAATATGGTAATGGCTGCTATCAAATAATATTTAGTTATCCGCATATATAGGTGTTTTGTAGTTAATTACGCTTAAATAAGTTATTTATAAGCTGATATCAAACAGTAATGAATTATTTAAGAACTTATTCTTCCTTTTTGAGTCCATTAGTCTCTTGCCGCCGCGATCTTATTACTGTATCTGTAAACCTACTAGTAAAAGCTTCAGGGTTTCAACCTTTGCCGGGAGAATGACTATTTCAATACAAAACTGAATTTCTGAGATTAATTTTGCGATATATTCACCAAATACATTATTTGAATGGTAATAAGGCTGAAATGGAAATGGCGCTCCCCTTATTTAAGTTGCAAATAAAATATGGTCAACAAAATGAGTTCCTATGCCCCGCTTTTTTAGTTTTTTATCATCCGAGAAATTAGTACTTCTTTTACTTTCATTTCTCTTCTTATTTAGTTCCTGCGATCTGGTTAATTCTGAAAATGAGGAACCGGTCGAATGCTACCTGAGTAAAATACAATTCAATCAATTCGACAGCCTGAACTTCAGAACAATTTCAGGGGGCAGAGTTTATAGTTTAACTCAGGAGCTAACTGTTGGTGATGAATCAGATATAACCGCTTCATTTCAGTACGCCTATCGGGAGAACTCAATTCGAATTGTTGATCAATTGAATTTTCATCCAACAAATCCCTTCATGGCAGTTACCCTTGAGGATGGCCGCCCGGTTCAGGTGCTTAAGTATTTTAATTCAGTTGGGGTTTTACTTATCCATGAAATTTCTTACCCGGAAGAGAATAAAATCAGAGTTGATCTCACTCGCGAAGCAAGTACAGGCGATGTGCTATATATTGGATATTCGGAATATTTAAAAAATGATGAAGGAAATGTTGTTCGCCACCGCAGTTTTCGGCAAACAAATCAACACCCTTCGGGTTTTCTGCCCATACTTGACCGATCATATACATATGATGACAACCCAAATCCTCAGGATGGTCTCTACCTGCCGTTCTTTGCTAATGTAGACTTTCCGACAATCACGTTTTTTTCATCAAATAACATACTTTCATACACTGAGAACGGTCAAACATTCAACTTTGATTATGAGTATGGACCAAGCGGGGAAATCGTTAGACAAACCCGGCCTGAAGGGAACGACATACTCTTCGGATATGCGAATTGTTCAGATTTAGATAGTCCGGGTTGATAAAAAATCACGTATTTGGGCTATTCAATTATTTTTTATCCATCTCTTTTTTGATGTCTGGCTGGCCTGTTACACTAAACTCAAATACATCTTCTCTGCTGTAGTGGCCAATCACGTCGAAGTCCATCTTGCTTCGCACCAGGTCTCCCAAACTTGCTTCTGCGGTAAGTAACCCTTCTTTATCGTAAAGAGGCCCCGCCAATACTTCACCCATCGGCGAAACAATCACGCTTCCTCCCCTGCTTAATAATTCCGGACGATCTTCTGCAAGGTGCTCTTTCAGATCATCAGGATAATCGCTTTTATTAATAATTTGATTGCATCCAATCACGTAACAACGGCCTTCCCTTGCAATATGAATCATGGTACTGTTCCAGCTGTCACGGGCATCTGCCGTGGGTGCGACATACAATTCCACCCCTTTTTGATACATCGCCATGCGAGCCAGCGGCATATAGTTTTCCCAGCAGATCAGGCCGCCTATTTTACCAATCGCGGTATCGAAGGTTGATAGCGTTGAACTATCACCATCACCCCAGACCAGCCGCTCTGCGGCCGTCGGTTTGAGTTTTCTATGTTTCCCCATTAGACCGGTTTCAGGGCTAAAATAGAGCAGCGTGCAGTAGAGTGTTTTACTAATGGTATCGCGCTCCGTAACTCCCATCACAAGATACATATCATGTTCTTTTGCAAGCTCTGACAAACGCTCGGTCTCAGGCCCCGGAACCTCAACACTCTGCTCCCAATACTCTCTGAACTGATCGCGTCCCGCTTCTGTCCGGCTGCCGACAACCGTGCCAAATCCTAAACCTGCCGGATATGCCGGTATAAAACTCTCCGGAAACACAAGCAGCTTTACATTTTCAGATGCTGCTTTTTTGATAAGCTTTGCAGCCTTTTCAAGTGTCTTTTCCTTATTGAATATGACGGGAGTGGCCTGTACGCAGCCAATTTTGAGTGACTTCATTGGAAACAGTTATTCTTTGTAAGCTAAGAATTAAAAAAAATCATTGATTTTATATCTCGCTAGTTGATAACCTGTACTTCACAATGACTGGCGACCCATCATCGGCTTCACTACTTACATACACATGATTGGCTACAGCATTACGTAGTGATTCATTTTCACCAAGAAGAAGTGTACCACTCGGCACTCCTTCAGGTGCCAAATGGTACCAGCTCTGTCGAGTGTCTACTGTCCTTACCTTTCTCAACCATATTGATTCGTCATGCATGACCATAACATCCGTGAAGGCAGGAAAAAAGTCCCCTATGGCCTCTTCCATACCGCTTTCAATATTACCAAATCCGCTGCCATACCGCTCCGCCAAGACTGATACCGCTTCAGATGTTGCAGGTTCGATGGGATACCCCTCAAGCTCCATAGTGTTTAAAGTGTCACCATCAGCACTGAACTGATACAGTACCGGATCAGCTGTCCAAGCCTGAATAAAACTGCCATCCGGATGAGGCGCAATTTCTGTACTATTCAGCTCAGAGAGCCCAATTTGCATCTGCATATCATTCATATTTACCTCGAGCACATCCCCATTGTTAAATTTCAGATCCGTTTCTTTGGTAATGTCTCCGTTTCTGTTGATGAATTTAATGGTAGAATAGCCGTTTGGATAGTCATCCGAATCATCTCTTACCCTGAACACAGTCGGAATCCCTTCATCCGTGGGATAAAGTGAGTAAAATGGAAAACCATCGCCAGATTGTGGCAGTAAAATATCGTAGGCGTGTTCCCAGTCATAATCTCCGTTTCTGTAATATACAAGCAGCGAGCCGCGAATATTGTCGTTAATATAAAGAGTATCTTGTTTGGTCAATAACATACGCATTGGCTGCTGAAACTCGCCCGGCCCCTCACCCTGGCTCCCGAAACTTGTTTGATAGATCCCCTCATCGTCAAATACATGTACGCTATATGTGGCCAAATCCATGACTAAAAGGTTGCCAGCTGAATCGAATACAACACTATTTGGGCGACCAAGCAAAACATCATCCTTGCCCGAAAGCTCAAGAACCTGTTCAAGTGTGTATTCGGGAAGTGATGTAAACTGATTATCTCCTGATTCACTACTGTCTCCTCCCACACACCCAGCGAATACCATTAATAAAGTTAAAATGAGGAGAAGATTCTTTTTCAATGACATGGCGCTGTGTATTAAATTTAAAATGATCTAAAACATTTGAATGAAGTGATGACGATTCAACCATCAAAATAGTTTTAAGCTGAACACAAAGTATTACAGATAAACTCAAAAACATAACTTTTTATGGATCTGAAACTAGAGAACAAGCGATTTATCGTGTGCGGAGCCAGCAGCGGATTTGGACGTGCAATTTCAACACAACTGCTATTGGAAGGCGCCCGTGTGGTGGTGGTTGCCCGCCGGGGCGATAAGCTCCGTGAGGTATATCGTAATTTCGGAGGACAAACCGAGATCATTGAGGGAAGCCTCATTTACAGCGACACACTGGACAAACTAGAAAAAGCTGCGTCTTCCGGAGCTCTTCATGGCATTGTATTTAATGCCGGCGGGCCGCCTGCAGGAACGCCACTTGAGACCAATATGAAAGACTGGGATTCAGCCTGGCAGTTAATTATGCGTTGGAAAATTGATCTGGCTCTGCGGCTGGCGCCTCTACTTGTAGAAAAAGAATACGGCCGGATGCTCTTTGTTGAAAGCAAATCCGTAAAACAGCCACTTCCCGCATTAACATTGAGTAATGCATTTCGTGCTGGCGTGGTCGGCTTTGCAAAAACACTTTCAACCGAAGTGGCTCCATCAGGCGTAACCGTAAACGTTTTAGCCCCCGGAGCACATGACACACCTGCCATTGAACGAGTCATCAAAAATAGCAGCGGCAAAAAAGGGATCTCCTATGATAAAGCCCGCGAAGAGATGGAACAAAACATCCCGGTAAAACGAATGGGCACGGCCGAAGAATTTGCCTCCCTTGCCGCCTGGCTGCTATCAGAACACAGCAGTTACGTCACCGGTCAAACAATAAGCCACGATGGTGGCGCCATTTCCGGACTTTTTGGATAGATAGCTGCAAGGGAAACAGTTTTGAAACATGCAGGCTTTACGCGCTGTACCTTTTCATTATAACATCCCTGTCATGTTGAGCAACGCACCGTTCGTTTGCGGTGCGGAGCCGAAACATCTCCTCGTTCTAAGTTCCATTTTTAACAGAGGCTATTTGCCTCCCATCTAGGAGAGGGGAAAAGGATGTGTAAACGGTGGTACACCGATTTTCACGCCGAGGGGTGTGTTCTGTAACTTTGATCGTCAACCGATACCATTCCAAATTCCTTGCCCTCACGAACACATCCCCCCCCTTTCAAAATCTCACCTTTTCTTAGAAGACATCACCAGAGCTTCAGCACATTTCTCTCCATCCATCGCGGCAGACACGATGCCGCCGGCATACCCGGCACCCTCACCACATGGATAAAGTCCGCGAATTTGAACATGCTCGTACGTCTCTCTGTCTCGCGGTATTCTAACCGGTGATGACGTCCGGGTTTCGGGAGCATGTACAACGGCCTCGTTAGTTAAATAACCACGCATCGATTCATCAAACTTCTTGAACCCATCAACAAGTGCATCATGGATAAATGGTGGCAGCACCTCTTTTAACCGCACCGATTTGATACCCGGCGAATAGGATGTATTTGGAAGATCGGCTGAAAGCTTATCTTCTGTAAAGTCTACAAGTCTCTGCGCCGGAGCTGTCTGAGTTTTACCACCCATCTCCCATGCTTTTTGCTCTATAACTTTTTGAAACTCCATCGCAGCCAGAGGCCCGTGTTTCTCAAACGGTTTAAAATCTTGTTCATTCAGTTCTACAACGATTCCTGAGTTGGCGGTTGCCCGAGCTCTCCTCGACGAGGACCAGCCGTTCGTAACCACCTCACCCGGTTTGGTAGCACAAGGGGCAATCACACCGCCGGGACACATACAAAACGAATAGACACCGCGTCCTTCTACTTGTTTTGCGATGCTGTAGGGTGATGGGGGCAGATACTCACTTCTAATGTCACAGTTGTACTGAATGGAATCAATCAGAGCTTGCGGATGCTCGACCCGAACACCAACCGCCAGAGATTTGAGTTCAATCTTAATATTATTTCGATGAAGACACTCAAAAATATCCCTGGCTGAATGGCCGGTAGCGAGAATGACATGTTCAGACCTGTACGTATCACCGCTTAAAGTTTTAATGCCTTTTATTTGATTACCTTCAAGTACAAAATCAGTAACCCGTGTATTGAAATGGATCTCACCTCCACTTTGCCTGATACATTCCCGCATGGACGCTATGATCGGCGGAAGTTTATTAGTGCCAATATGAGGATGTGCCTCAACAAGAATATTTTTAACGGCGCCGAAACCCACCAACAGTTTCAAAATTCTATCGACATCTCCGCGTTTCTTTGACCGGGTATAAAGTTTTCCATCTGAATATGTCCCCGCTCCGCCCTCACCGAAACAGTAATTGGAATCTTCGTTCACCACGTGGTCTACATTGATTCCTTTCAGATCTTTGATACGCGCTTTTACATCTTTACCTCTCTCAACAATAACAGGTTTTTTGCCAAGCTCAATAAGTTTTAGCGCAGCAAAAAGTCCTGCCGGACCAGCTCCGATAATTAATACCTCGTCACAGTTGCTCACATCCGGATAATCAGGAAGTATGATTGGCTCATCAACATACTCCTCACCTACATATAGAATAGCTCTCATATCTATAACAGGTGTACGGCTTCGGGCGTCGACAGATTTTCGGCGGACAGCCACATGGTTGATCTCATCCACTGGAATTCCTTCCTTCTGTGATGCAGCTCTGATCAACAAATCAGGCGTTTCTGCTGTTCTCGGATCTGTTCGAAGATGAATTTCTTTCTTCAACTCAATTAGTTTTTATTCTTTGAATTAAACGGCTCTTAAAGATACCGGCTGAAATTGGTTTCATCTAACTTTCCGCACTATTTTCTGTCAACTCAATTTTGAACATCACTCCAAGCAACATGGCCTCAATACAAAAGCACATTACTTTGCCGGCAAAACCCCGTGGGTTTCATTTGATTACAGATGAAATCATAAGTCATTTGCCAAAGCTTTCGGACATACGTACCGGTATTGCGCATGTTTTCATTCAGCATACCAGCGCAGGACTTACCATCAACGAAAATGCTGACCCATCGGTACGCCGTGATTTTGAGACTCACTTTAATCGCATGGTTCCTGAAGATACCTCCATGTTTGAACACACACTTGAAGGATCAGATGATATGACATCTCATATCAAGAGCTCGATTCTAGGTCACTCAGTTTCTGTACCAGTCACGAACGGAAAGTTTAACCTGGGTACATGGCAGGGCATTTATCTGTGTGAACATAGAAATCGAGGAGGTAAAAGGCATCTTGTGGTGACAGTTATTGGTGAATAAAATTTTACAAGCCAGTCTCAGTCCAAAACATCATATGTAACCCAGAAAAAAGTTGGTATAAATTCAGATTATGTCAATTGATTTTTCAGACAACTACAATTAATTATTAACTTTTATTTTTTACTTTCGTAAGCTTATCACGGCTGTAGAAATCGAACATCTGAGATCTAAATGAAAAGTTTGTGTACGGAAATAGAAATTAATGCTCCTTCCAATGTCGTATGGAAAACCCTCACAGATTTTGAAGATTATCCTGAATGGAATCCATTCATTCGATCATTTGGGAGCACTCCTGAACCCGGGCGTCAGTTCAGCGTCACGATTCAGCCACCCGGGAAAAAAGAAATGACATTCAAACCGGTTTGTCTTGCGATTATTCCGGAAAAGGAATTGCGTTGGCTTGGCCATTTAATTTTTTCAGGCCTATTTGATGGTGAGCACATCTTCGAAATCAAAAAAATTGATCAGTCAAATACACGTTTTATTCAGCGGGAAAATTTCAAAGGAATCCTCGTACCATTTCTTTGGAAGCTGATTAGCAGTTCAACGAAGTCAGGTTTTGATCAAATGAACGAAAAATTAAAACAAAGAGCCGAAACATCTTCAACCGTATGAGACGTACATTTATAATCTTTGCATTCACTTTCTTCACTATTTTCTGCCATCAAACAGTAAATGCTCAGGAGTTTGATGCGAGTATTAACTTACAGTTCATCGCACCTCAAAATGATTTTAAAGAAAGTATTGATGCGACCGGGCTGGGAATTAACTTACAGGGTCTTTACAGGTTTCCGGATAGTCCATTTGGCCTCGGACTGGATTTCAACTTTAACAATTTTGGGCGCGATACAAGAGACGAGCCCATCAGCTCTACTATTCCTGATCTCAGAGTCAGAGTTGAGAATGAATACAATCTCGTTCAGGGAATGCTTGTTGCCAAAGTTCAGCCTCAGGATGGAATATTTCGCCCCTATGCAGAAGGACTGGCGGGCTTTAACTACTTTTATACACAAACCAGTATAGAAAATCGCGGTAATCAAACTGATGAACCCATCGCCACCGACACAAACTTTGAAGACTGGGCATTTGCATGGGGAGGGGGCGGCGGGGTGATGATCCGCGTATTTGACAGGCGGAATTCTCTAAACTATAGTAGCGAAAATCCGGTGGCAGCAGGCTACATCAATCTCGGTGTACGCTATCTGAATGGCTCAGAAGCTGAATACCTGCGAGAAGGATCTATACAGGTTTCCAACGGGAACGTCACCTATGATACACTTCAATCCCGAACTGATATGCTGGTCTTCCAGCTTGGGTTTGTGGTAAGGTTTTGATTACCTACAAATAATGCCATTACGAATGCTTTTCGTGGCGCAACTCTAACTCTGGTTCAACCACTTCGACTTACGCGCCACGCCTGTTACCTCTGATTGGCCTGTCACCCCGAGCGCAGCCGAGGGTTCTCCTAGTTATCGGCAGGAGTTTTGACGGGGCTTTGTTTAGGTAAGTCTCCAGCATCAGGAGATATCTCGACTTCACACCGGAAAAGCACCGGTGTTTCGCTCGATATGACA
>CAZVEP010000059.1:0-21068 GCA_964625635.1 uncultured Rhodohalobacter sp. | reverse complement strand
CCGCACGCTTCAGAGATGGTCTCAAACTCAGCTTTGATCCATCGACGCGCCGCGCCAATTCCCCGGGTGTCGGATGTTGTATCAGACATGGTATGGCGGTTGTCAAACCCTGCCAGAGTGCGAATATAGGTTTCCAGGCTATCGGCTGACACATCATCGGCAAGTTGTTTTAGAAACGGCTGGTACTCTGGCCCTGATGAGATGCCGCTGTTAGCATTGGTTTGCGCAAAGGTATCCGTTGCGGTTAAGAGTAGAATCAAGGTGACTAAGAGGGAGATGATGGATTTCATAAGTTTTGATGGGGATTGATTATTGGTTATCAGGAAATATATAATTCACTGATTAATAATGGGGCTGTACAAAAAGGTGCATTTCATTTATGATTGCATTAATAATTTAAGTTTACTTCGTGAACCTTCGAGTCTTTGAGTCTTCGTGACAATATAGAATCGAGTTTAGCCACGAAGTAACACGAAGAATTCCTGATACAGTTACTTAAAATAAACTAAATAATTTAAGTTGAGCTGCAGTCAACTATACTTTTTGGACAGCCTCGGAATAATACTGTTCATATTATCTATTATAGCTTCAATTTTGAACTGCTATAAAACTCCATTTAAGTTATTTCAAATGCTCTTCAAAGAACTCAAAAATCCGGCTGTATTCATCATACCATGAGTTGGCACTTGTGAATCCATGGGCTTCAGTCGGGTAGATCATCATTTCAAATTCTTTATGGCGACTTTGGATCAGCTCTTCGGCATACTGAAAAGCGTCCTGGGAACCGACGTTATCATCCACAAGGCCGTGAAGAAGGATCACCGGGTGCTGCAGCTCCGGTGCATAGGTCAGTGGTGAGCTGCGATCGTAGTGTTCGGGAACTTCCTCAGGATCGCCCAGGCGGGGCAGCGTGTACCACGGATTGGCATAATAGTAGTTTCGCCAGTTGGATACTTTCCTCAGGGCAGCTCCAGCCTGAAACCGATCGGGTGCAGCGGTAAGGGCATAAAGCGCCATAAAGCCGCCGTAGCTTCCACCGTAAATCCCAACGTTTTCGAGGTCGAGCGCACCGCCTGTGTCTTCCTGAACCCAGTCGAGGCCATCAACAATATCCATCGTTTCATAGCGCCCCATCCAGTTGGTCACATCTTCGCGAAAATCGCGGCCATACCCGGTGCTGTGGCGGAAATCGACATCAACCACAAAGTAACCGTTGCGCGTTAGCAGCTGGTTGAACATATACTCGCGCCAGTAGTTGTTCGACCATCCCTTGTACACGTTTTGAAGTGAGCCGGCGCCATGTGCAAATACGACGACAGGGTAGGTCTGATCCTCATTATAATTTTCGGGATAAAGAACCGACATGGAGATATCCGTTTCACCATCGCGGCCTGTAAACCGAATATACTCTTCCCGCTGCCAGTCGATATCATAAAAGGATTCGGGTACTGAATTTGTAAGCTGTATTTCCTCGCCAGGATTTTCAAGATCAATCATGTAGAGTTCATACGGCTCGTTAAAATATGTTTTAGCGTAGATCAGTTTTGATTTGTCCGGACTCAGATCAAACTGGTAACGATAGGCTTCTTCGGTTGTCAGCTGTTCGGTTTGATTGTTTTCCAGGTTGAGAATAAACAGGTGGCGTTCGCCATAGTCAGCTTCGTTATTGGCATAGATAATCTCATTGTCGGTAAGCCAGTCTGCCCATGTAATTTCGAAGTCGCCCCGGGTTAGCTGTTCAACAGTGCCTGTAAGCGCATTTGCGAGGTAAAGATGATTCCATCCTGTTTGTTCTGACAGAAAAAACATTTTTTCCGAACCGGGGGCAAATTCCATGTCGCGATCGTATAGCCAGCCATCAGTTGTATCCGTAAAAATCGTAGTTTTTGTGTTTTCATTATTGTCATAAAGGATGATGTCCCGATCCTTGAGTGCAGCCCCTGAAGAATCTATGGCTACAAAACGGCCTGTATAAGATGCCCCGATGGACGAGCGGTGAACGCCGGTCATCAGCGTATCAATGGTGCCGGCTTCAAGATCAGCGTGATATAGAGACACGGCAGGAATACCACGGGTTGATCCTCCCGGTTCCACGAATTCGCCGGCATATTCAGGGAAATAGATTGTGCGTGCGTCAGAATAGTCAGTTTGATTGAGGATCATAGAACCATTGCCCGCCCATCCGATGAGACTGTAGGATGATTCTCCATCTTGCCGGTTTGTTACCTGCTCAATCCCTGGCTGAGCGATATCTGTCACCCAGATGTCGCCAGATTTCGCAAAGGCTATATGACGGCTATTGGGTGCCCATGTGATACTGTAAACGGGATTATCCGATTTAAATAGCATGCGTTCTCCATTTCCATCAGGCCGTGAAACATACAAGTTGCCATCCACGGTATAGGCAATCATACGATTATTGGGTGAGTGAACCGGGCGATCTATGTCATCAACTTTTTCGGGGTCATCACCATCAAGTGCCAGCTCGTAAAGGCCTGTATCGTAGTACGACGAGTCATTCCATGAGATATAAACTGACTCCTGATCAGCTGAAAAATATCTCAGAGAAGGACGAATACCCGGAATCATCGGCTCAAGAAAAATACTCTCAAGAGAAAGCTCAAGGGAATCTGACTGGGCTTGTGTCTCCCCGGCCGGAAACATAAAGAGGTATGAGATAAGGAGTAGAATCGGATAGTGAATATTTTTCATGAAGACCATTTATTTAAAAATTGTAAAACGCCTGTATATGAGTTAGGTGAATATAGAGAAAGTTTATAAGATGTAAAGGCAAGCTATTTATTGAAGCTTAATCTTAAAAAGAAGGTTCAAAACATTTTACAGACACAGACAACATTTGACTGAATAATATCTCTTACTTGTTTATACTAGGTAGCTATTTAACCATTTTAAAAAACTGTTCATCAGTCATCGACTTTTCCGGCCGATCAATCCTATGATTTTGAGCTTTACATGATACGTACCCTTCCCGATATTTTACGGGCCCTGATTATTTGCTCCGCAGTAATGCTATTAATTGTGCAATATTCACATGCGCAGCAAATGGAATCGGTCCGTGGCACAGTGATTGATGAGATATCCGGTGAACCGGTGCCTGATGCCCTTTTAATGGTAATGCGGGAGGGAGTCAATGAAGAAAGTTTAGAACGCCGGGTTGTTACTGGTTCTGATGGAAGCTTTAGATTTGAATTGGCTGAAGGAGTAAATTATAACTTAGCTGTTACTCATCCTGATTTTATGAGGAATCAGATCAGCATTAACCCGCCGGTTGAATTTTCATTGCAGATTCCATTGGCCAGGGCTTACTCATTTACACTTGGCGGTGTGATATCGGATGGAATTACAGGAAGGAAAGTTGAAGCAGCACAGATTCAAATCATTTCTGAAAATGAAAATGTAGAACCCGAACGTCAGGTGGGAACGTCCACAAACGACGACGGAGAGTTTTTATTCGGGTTTAGCTTTTCGCTACCCCTGAAGCTTAGGGTGACGCACGTTTCTTATTTCCCGACCGAACGGGAGATTAGTCAGCAACGGGTTACGGATTTAGATATAAAGATTAGCCCAAAAGTTTTTCGTGAAGAAGATATTATCGTTACCGCCGATATGGTGAGCAGGGAAGAACTCGAACGTACCACAACCATTGGCCGGGTAACAACGGTAGATGTACAGCAGCTTTCATCGTTTGATGCGTTTGACCTCATTTCAACAATGCGCGAAGTAGATATTGCCACTCAGAGCATGAATATGCAAACGATTAACGCGCGTGGTTTCAACACCGGCGCCAGTTCAAGGGTGTTACAGCTTACGGATGGAATTGACGGACAGGCTCCCGGTCTTGGATTTCCAATTGGAAATTTGCTGGGGCCTGTAGACCTCGATATTGCCGGTATGGAAATGATGCTGGGCCCTGCATCATCCACATATGGACCAAGTGCTATGAACGGCGTACTGAACGTGAGCAGCCGTAGCCCGTTTGACAGTCAGGGACTTTCCCTGCAGGTTAAAGGCGGAGTGAACGATCTGAA
This sequence comes from uncultured Rhodohalobacter sp., assembly GCA_964625635.1. Taxonomy (GTDB): domain Bacteria; phylum Bacteroidota; class Rhodothermia; order Balneolales; family Balneolaceae; genus SW132. Next base: position 17,019 of record CAZVEP010000059.1, on the reverse strand, counting down.
ACTCGGAGGCTCCAGCCAATTTGCTGCATCAGGTGATGGTATGACCGAGATGACCGGTCGATATGCAGCTGCATTTAATTCCAAATTTGCATTCAAGCTTTCAGGCAGCTGGCTTACAGGTACTGACTGGGAAGCAACCAATTACGATAATATCGGATTCGGTGAATCGTGGGAGACCTACGATGACGTTCATGGGTATGATGGCGTTAATGTGTATGGAGATGAATCCGTGAGCTACTATCCACTGGGCGTGGATGAAGATGGTATACCAAATGGTACACTAGTGGGTGTCACCCGAAGCGGTTATCGGGAGGATGATTTGGTCAATTACGATATTGAAACGAGGAAAGCGGCCGGGTCACTTCATTTCAAACCAACAGCGGGATCTGAGCTGATTGTTGGCGGGAGGTATGGATATACCAACACACTTTATACAGCCGACAGCCGCATCAGGCTTGAAGACTTTGAAATTTTTCAGGGATCAGCCGAATTTATCTCTCAGTCCTTTTTTCTGAGGACCTACCACACGAAGCAAAACTCAGGAAATTCATATGATGTGGTTTTTATGGCTAATCAACTCCAGGAAAGCGCCAAAAGCAATGAGGATTGGTTTCGCGACTACAGGATTGCTTTTGAGAATGGCATACCTATTCGCGGAATAAACCCCAATAATCTTCGTGCTGCAAGAAATTTCGCCAATTCAGGTGTAACGCTCCTTGCGAACAGCAGTGCAATTCCGATGCTGGTACCAGGTACCGAGGAATTTCAGCAAGAATTCAATCGGCTTAGATCTGTTTACGATTTTGAAGATGGCGCGGGAATCAAGGATAATTCGGCACTTACCCATGTGGAATCAGGCTATACATTTGAAGACATATTTCGGTCAGCTGATCTGACTGCGGGCGGATCATTTCGCTTTTACAATCTTGAATCAGCCGGAACTATATTTCCGGATACGACAGGTAACGACATTACAAACTATCGATATGGCGCTTACCTTCGCGGGGAAGGATCTGCGAATGATGGCAGGCTGAATCTGAATGGTTCAATCCGCGTGGATGTGAATGAAAATTTTGATCCTGCAATTAGTCCGCAAGCAGGCCTTAACTACAGGTTGGGTGAGGATCAATATTTTCGGGCTTCATACCAGTACGGATTTCGATTTCCGTCTGTGCGTGAACAGTTTATGAATCAAAATCTGGGAAGCGGGCGCATTCTGGGTGGACTCAGACCAAACCTGGATCCCTACAATTTAGAGGATAACGCTGTAACCGAGCAGTCGCTCAATCGGTTTAATGAAGCTGTAGTGGATGAGCTTAATGCTTACACATTGCGGCCGGGTCAAAGCATAACGCGAGAGCAGGCCGAGCAGCTGCACCTTGGGATTCTGGATAATGGGATTATCAGGGCTGAAAGTCTTGCGGGTATCAAACCGGAGAAAACACATGCATTTGAGGTGGGGTACAGTAATCTTTTCTCGTCGGACTTTTATCTGGACCTTAATTACTTTGTAAGTTTTTATACAGATTTTATTGGTATCACGAGGGCTGTTAAATCTCGTACAAGTCCATCGGTTGATCTATTTGCTGCGGCAGGCCAGCTTAATAATTCCACGCAAAGCGATCGCTTTTTCTACTACAGCAATGCGCGTGAGAGGGTGAGTGTGCACGGCATTTCCTTTGATCTGAGGCAGCAGGCAGGCACCTTCTTTTTTGGCCTGAACGGTACGTACACGCAGCTTGTGAAGGGCGCTGATGATCCGCTGATACCGGGCTTCAATACGCCTCCGTTCAAGTTTAACCTGGAGTGGGGAAACAGAAAGATTGCTGAAAATGTAGGCTTCAAAATGGTATATAGGTACAGAAGCGGCCATTCATGGCGCAGCCCCTTTCTTGATGGCGAGTTAAGTGAGTATGGGCATTTTGATTTTCAGGTTAATTCCCGCATCCCACAAATTAATAGTATGATAAAAGCGGGTTTTACAAACATGGGCATCCGGAAATATTCAAATGTGTTTGGCGGACCGGCTGTTGGCAGTATTATATTTGCCACGTTTACCTTTAACCCTGGAATGCTTTAAGATATGAGATATCTCTGCTTTCTTATTGGCTTGTTATGTTTATCGGCTTGTGATTATGAAATGCCGGAAACGTCTGAAACAACAGACCGTTTTGGGGATGAAACATTCACACGGTTTTATGTGATTGGTGATGGATATGGTGCCGGTATGATGGATGGCGTGCTTACAACAGAAAGCCAGACATATGCATACCCTGCCCTGATTGGTGGTAAAATTAATTCTTTTTTCGAGGCAGAATTGTTTCGGCAACCTGATGTCAATACTGAGTTGGGACTAAACCGTTTTGAACCGGAATCAGAAGGAAAATATCGGCTGTATTACCGTGCTCCGGGTGATGAGGTTCCGTCCAGGCGAACTGAAGAAGGCGAGATGCCCGGCAGTTTTACGGGTGAAGCAGATCTGCTTCGCAATTTCTCGTTTCCGGGACTACGTACTTACGACTTTGAAAGCGCGGTAAACAGTGTTAGTAATATTTACCTGAACAGACTGCCATTTAACGGCCAGCAGTCGATAGCTGATATTGTTTCGGATAGAAGCCCATCTGTGGTTCTGGTTTCACTCGGGTACGATGATCTTTTGCCATATGTGATGGGTAGTGCAACCGGTGCAACTGAGTTACCCGTAAACGAGATTTCTGATACCGATGCCACTCCCTTGGCCGTTTTTGAATCATCATATCGCGGACTTATTGAACAGTTGCAAAACGACACTGAGGCTTCAATTATACTTACTACAATTCCAAGTCCGCTAATAACACCTGCTTTTACAACTGTTTCATACAGCATGGAGCTGGGATCAGAAATAACAGGAATAGAAATTGGTCAGCTAAACAGTTTCTACAGAGAGTTCAACGAGCGTGCGTTCGAATACAATCTGGGTGATACAATTACTGATGAAAATCGGCGACCTTTCATCGACTTTGATGTGGATGGCGGTGCTCAGTTTAAAGCCAGGGTGATATCGGATCCTACACTTCCAGATGTTGTATTTGACGATGGCTACGAACTTCCGAAAATCAGGCAGATGGGTGAGGATGAATATCTACCATTCCGTTTTGAACAACTGTTTTTTGAGAATCCGGTCTATGGAAAAACAGAGCCGATTCAACAGGAAGATGTGATCACACGGGAAAATGCAGCAAGCATTCAGGAGCTTTTAGATGGGTATAATTCCACGATCAGAGATTTAGCTGCGTCTTCTGCCGATATCTATCTGCTGGATATTGAACAACTTATTTCAGAACTCTATAGCGGTGATATACAGGTAGGTGGCGTATTTTACAATGCAGATTTTTCGCGTGAATCGTTGTTTTCCGGCGACGGCCTGTTTCTGAACCCAAAAGGGAACGCCCTGGTTGCACAGCGTCTGGTTGAGATATTAAACCGTGAATATAACGTAAGGCTTTTGCCTGTTGACGTTAATAGCTATCCAGGGATTTCATTTGAACAGGATTTCTAGTTTGCGAACGGTTTGGTTTTTGTAAAAATCAGGCCCGCGGCTCTCAACCTCTATTCTTGATTAAGATACCGGTATTTCTGAGCTTTAAATAAACCTAGTAACCTGAGTTCGATTCATAATATGTTAATTGAGGCGTTTAAAAGGGCGTTTGTTAAGATATTTCATTCTCAATACCGTCATGCCGGACCCCGATCCGGCATCTCCTGCCTTTATAACGATGGGAGATCCCGATCGAGCGCGGGATGACGCCCTTTTTGGACAACCCAATGTATTTCTTTGATATTTTAGAATCGAACTCAGGTTAGTAGGATAGGCCAGAAAAGAAAATGCCGCAGTATATGCGGCATAATACTATTATCAGCTTTATGTAAAGATTACGTCAGGCAGTGACTTTCTCTACATTCTTCAACGCAATCGATTTGATCGCATCAAATGCCTCTAGTGTCTTATCGATATGTTCTTTCTCATGGCCTGCTGTTGGGATTAGCCTGATAAGAACCATACCACGCGGTACTACCGGGTAAGCAACACCGCTGACAAAGACTCCATGCTCTTCACGAAGTTCTCGCATGATGGTTGTGCACAGCTCCGTACTACCTTTTGTTAAAACAGGAGTGACAGGGCTCTCGGATGGAAGCACGTTGTACCCAATGTCAATCAGCCCTTCACGCAGAGCGAGTGTGTTTTCCCAAAGTTTTTCTCGCCATTCCGGATGTTGCTTGATGAGCTCGAGTCGTTTCCTTGCAGATACGACAATCGGCATTGGGAGAGATTTCGCAAAAATCTGGCTCCGGGTATTTGCTTTCAGGAATTCCACAACACGTGGTTCTGATGCGATAAATGCGCCTATCAGTGCAAATGATTTTGCAAACGTACCGAAATAGACATCAATTCCGTCCTGAACACCAAGCTGTGTGCCAGTTCCTGATCCGTCACTACCGAGAGTGCCGAGGCCGTGGGCGTCATCAACAAGAAGGCGAAAGTCGTATTTTTCTTTAAGTGCGATGATTTCTTTAAGCTTGCCCAGATCACCGGTCATACCAAATACGCCCTCAGTGACAACAAGAACGGATGACCCTGGTTTTTTATGGCGTTCAGCACGTATAAGCTGTTTTTCCAGACTTTCCATGTCGTTATGCTTGAACACAGATTTTTCAGCCATGGCAAGCTGCTTGCCGTCAACAATACAGGCATGGCTCAGCTCATCATAAATCAGGAAATCATTACGGTCTACCAAAGCATGAATAACGCTCATAATGCCCTGGTAACCATAGTTTAGAAGCAGGGCCTCAGGTTTTCCCACAAAATCAGCGAGTTCTTCCTCAAGTTTTTCATGTTCCGTGGAGTTGCCGGTCATCAAACGGGCTCCCATGGGTACGCTCAGGCCATAATCTTTGGCAGCGGTTTCATCCGCTTTTCTTACTTCAGGGTGGTTTCCAATGCTCAGATAATCGTTAACGCTCCAGACGATCATGTCTTTGCCGTTGAACTTCATAACCGGACCAAGAGGTCCTTCGAGCCGGGGAAATGTGTAATAGCCGTAACCGTTAGATGTAAATTCTCCTAGAGGGCCGGGACGTCCCTCGAGCTTATCAAAAAGATCCATATAGAGATTTTGTCAGTTAGTCGAAACTTCATTTTTAACCCGAAAATTGTTGTGACGGGGGAACAAGCAAAAAATGTACGGAAATTGATACCCATGTCAAAAGAATAGGAGGCAATTGAGGTCCTGTTTTATGGAACAGGATGACCTTGCGACGCTACGAGGATTGAAAACCAATCTTGCCGATCGAGCTCAAGTTCAACGGCCTCAGCAGCTTCTTTGAGTCGTTCAGTTTTTCCTGTCCCCAAAACAGGGACACCGTTAGATGGAAGCATCATAAGCCAGGAAAGGGCAATTTGAGCAGTGCTTGCACTATATTTGTCTTTTAATGGAGTCAGGGTCGACTGAATGCGTTTCGATTGTTCGTCATCTCCAGTAAAAAGTTTTCCGCCTGAAAAAGGGGACCAAAACATGGGCGACATATTGATTTTTTGTGCTTGATCGAGGGTGCCATCAAAGAGTGGCATAAAATGATGAATTGAACATTCCACCTGATTGGTTACAAGGGGCCGTTCCAGCCGGCTCTGAAGCAACTCAACCTGAGAGGGTGTAAAGTTCGATACTCCGACAAATTTAACTTTTCCATATGCTATTAGTTTATTAAAGGCTTTGGCCGTGGCATCGGCATCCATCAGAGGGTCAGGTCTGTGAAGAAGCACAAGGTCCAGATAGTCGGTACGGAGATTTTTGAGAGACTGGTCAACTGATGAAATAATATGTTCAGGTGAAGTATTATAGTGATTTATTCGGTACTCGGGTCGCGCATCAGAAACCAGACATATGTCGCATTTGCTAACAAGCTCCATCCTATCCCTGAGCGTTGAATCAATTGCGAAAGCTTCTCCAAAAAGGGCTTCATTGCTATACATTCCGTAAATATCAGCATGATCGAAGGTTGTTATGCCCAGATCCAGGGCAGACTCAATCCAGGAAACAGTTTCCTGCGGAGAATATCCCCATTGGTCCATGCGCCAGAGTCCGGCGGCGATCTTGGAAAATTCGGGTCCTTTAGGGTGAAGTTTTTGACGTTTCAAAAGTTTGGTTTCCAATTGTTTGATTATTGACTGTAACGGAGAATAAAAAGTCCATTATTTATATCACTTACAATAATTTTTTCTCCTGAAAGGTAGGGATAAACAGACCAGAGTCCGGCAAAACCCCGCAGATTATTGTCGGGTGTGGTGTCGAAATATCCCAGGGTAGACATATTTTCAGGAGTCGGGTCTTCGATATTGAGTATACGCAGCCCTGAGGTGTAGTTAGCCTGATATAGCAAGTTGTTCTTCACATAGAGATTATGATCTACGGATATGGTATTGTGTTCGTAATAGCCAATCATATCAGGATTGTCAAGGTCTTCGATGTTCCAGACATAGGTACGCGTATTATTACGATCCCGAAGTTCATCCAGTTCATCGTTCATAAAAAAGTATCTGTGATCTTCCGTGAGCCAGCCTTGATGAGAATACTGGTTTCCGGAGTATGAGCCATTGAAAATAGTGAATGCTTGTTGCTTATCAACAACATTGGTAATCGTGAAGCTTGTTTCGCTGGAACTGAAACATAGCTCCTGACCCTGGTGATCACTGTCAGGCCCCTGGTAAACGACACATTGAGTATCGTGAATGTAACCATTCCTGCTGCCTGTAATGCCACCGGCTTCTTCTTCAAAATAACATCCTGCAAATGCAGGCTCTGCGGGATTATCGGTAAGGTTAATCATGTGAAGGCCGCCCTGTTGCGCACATGTGCCGCCCTGGGTAGAACCTACCACATAAGCATAGCCTGTCTCGGTATTTATAGCTACGTTATGAGCATTGCCAAATTCCGTGTAGTTATAATCCTGTGTAAACATCTCAGGTTGATCCTGTACATTCCTCAGCCTGGTTAAGTCAAACACCTGCAGTCCGTACGTGCCTTGCTCGCTGACCACATACATATGATTTTGATATACTTTCATATCACGCCAGGATGAGGCTTCCTTGAATCCTCCTTCATCATCGTGGTAGGCGATAAGTGGGTTTTGATTTTCAATGTTTAATGTGCTCACGGGTTCAAGGAGTTTACCAACAACAACCGGCTGTGAAGGGTCTGTTACGTCCACAAATGTAACGCCATCTGTAAGGCCAACCAACGCATATTCACGAGCTGTTTGCGGGTCGGTCCATCCCCAGATATCATTAAGTGATGCCACAACCCCGTCTCTTGTTTCAGCGAGAAGATCGGCTGGCGAAAGGTGCGCATAAAAGTCAATATTATCGCAGGAATACCCTGCAGCAGTTCCGTCTTCACAGGGTGTGTAACTGATTTCTTCAACATCTGATGACGTGCCGCAACCCATCAGGCAGACAGTAATTATAACGGAGAGAACAATATAGCGGAACATATCAGTAAATTTTCTTGTTAAATTAATGTCCTTAAATATTTGGAGACTTGACTATTTCAGCAAAAATACCATTTTTATCAATTTAACACGAAACTGATTAAAGCTATGGCAGATGAAGTAACTGAAGAAGACATAGAAAAGTATGAAGAGATGATAGAAAACCCCACGAAGCATCAGCTGAAAGCAATTCACACGGCAAGAGAACGAGCTTGCATAGATGCGATGAAGTCTTCTACATCAAAAAATCCCCATAATAAAGGTTCCGACCTTGCTGGTCTTTGGGACTATGTTTACGAAGAATATAAACAAATCCAGTAATCAACGAATTTTTTTAAATCAGGCAATCACCTGAAGAGCAGATTTCTGAATTGATAAGGTGATATGCTGAATTTTTGTATTTGAATATTCGCCATCCACGTGTATGTAGTTGGGTCGGGCACATTGAAGATCAATCTTCTTACAGCGAAATCTCTCACGATTTATAAACCTCTCCGACCCGGAAAACAGAAAGACAGGGAGTGCCGACAGAAGCGTTATTTTTGTCATTGGTAGCAGTACTAAAACGTCTATGAGCCCATCTTTTGGATCAGCCTGAGGAGCAACCCAAAAACTTCCGCCTTCCCGCTGTCCATTGCAGAATGTGATCATTTCACATCTTTCAGTTCGGTTCACACCGTCAATTGAAATTTTATAGTCTTCGCTGCGATTTTTGAAAATAGCCTTTATGGCACCTGCCTGATACCCTGCTTTCCCGATCCGTTTCTTATAGATATTTGTGTAATGATTGGCCAGGCCATCCAGGCCCACGCCTGTTGTGTTAAGGCAGTAGCATTGAATGTCACCCTCCAGCTTTATAACATCAATGTATTGTCGGTTTTTCCGGGTTATGATGTTGAGTGAAGCCGCTATTGACTTAGGAATACCCAGCATATGTGCAAAGTCATTCCCGCTCCCAATTGGAACCACCCCGAGACATGCACCGATTTGAATTGCAAGATTGCCGGCTTTGTGAACGGTTCCGTCACCTCCGCAAGCAACGATTATTGGAACGCCTTTAAGCTCTTTTTTGAGTTTGTCCCAAAAGGAAAAGTTTGTTTGTGTTAGAATGAATTTTGCATTCGGCCACCGTCTGTTGATTTCCTGTCGCAATACATGTTCTCGTCTAATGGATTTTCCGCTATTAGAATAACTATTAAATAAAAAGCAGATATCGGGAATGGCCATATGTTTTATTGAGACTGTTTTTCAGTCCATTCAGCAAGTGTGGTATCGGGTTTGCCAAGAATTTTCCAGGTCTCTTCTGACTGAAACTGCTCATCGAAGTGATTGATGGCGGTAAGAATGTGATATTGAAAATCCAGCTCAGCGGAAAAGGGTTTTAGGAGTTGGAATATCCACATGGGTATGGTTGTTTTTTTCAGCTGCTTGCCGCTATAGTGGCGGATAAATTCATCGGCAGCTTCCTGCATGCTAAAAGGTTCCGGACCCTGGATGGTGTATTCCTGGTTATTATTGTGATTGCTATCCACACGAAATGATTCTGCAACCTGTCGGCCATAGTCTTCCGCCGAAATCCACCAGCTTTGGGTTTCCTGTTCACCGCCAATCATTATCCGGTTGCCTTTCAGCTGCAGCTCTGAAAGATTCTCAAAGAAATTGGAAGGGTAGAAAATAGTCGCCGGGATGTCTGCATCAAGCAGCATCTGGCAAGCCTGGTTTTTGATGTCAAACATCCACCAGTCAAAGCCGTCGTAATTTTTCACCAGGGATGAAAGCATTCCTATGCGCTTTACCCGGGCCGATATTGCGGCATCTATGACGTTTTGGAGCCCGTCTATTTCGGTTTTGAACGCACTGGTTTTTTCACCGGGCGCAGTACTCAGACTCAGGTATACGTAATCCACATCGGCAAAAGCAGATCGCAGGCTGTTCTTGTCTTCAAGAGTTGCTTTGCTTAGATAAAAACCCGCCCCAAGTCTGCGCTGAGCTTTTTGCATATCTCTAACCACTGCGGTAACAGAGTAGTTTTCCTGCTTCAGCACTTTTGTGACAGGTGCACCAAGCATTCCGGTTGCACCAACGACTGCTATCGATTTTATGGGTGTATTCATGTAACGGCAAAATAATGGAGATTAGACTGTGCCAATATAAGAGTTAATCAGAAAAACGAAAGCTTTGAAGGCCCTGATAAAGCCATTAAATTTTATACGTAATTCTTGCAAAAGGGTAAATCTGACGGCGTTTGTTGAGATCACCACCGGGATTTTTGAGGTCAGATCTGTATCTAAGCCTGATATCGGTAGAAATTTTGCTGCTCCACTTTGTTGAATGCCGTAATTCAAATAACAGCAGATTATTCCAGAAAGCTGATGAGGTCAGGAGTGACGGTTCGAGAGCGGCTGCCATCAACCCAATGTGCTGATTTTTGAAAAGATCCATTATGCTCAAAACTGTTTGAAAACCGAAGCCGCCAGAGTCTTCGTCAGGGGAAGCTTCAAAACCAAAAACTGATCGTTGAGGCCGGTTAAAGCTGTAGGCGATTTCAGTTCCCCAAATCAGTCGCCGGCCGGAGGTCAATAATTTCCGGAACTGCGGTTTGAAAGAGGCGGCGACATAGCTGCTCCTGTTGCCATCAGAATCGATGATTAGTATATCGGGGGAGTAAGTGATATCAATCGCCAGGCTGCTGAGGGCACCTGATTGAAATTTTCTTTCCACACTGCTAAAAAATGTGAAAGGAATTTTGGTTTGATGAGGTGCCAATGGATAACGGAATACATTACTTGGCTGGTTTAGAAGATGGCTTTGCATGATCAAATCTGCCGACCATCCGGTTGATGATGTCGCGGTCAAATGGAATCCGTCTGTCCAGCCGACGTCGGTATTTGGGCTGTCCTGACGGAGGATAGAGTTTTTGATGATACCATCAAGGGTAAAGCTGGTTTGAAATCGCCCAACTTTCAGCTGCAGCAAGTCAGATAGTTGAATCGATGCAAAAAATTCATCAAAAGCACCTTCACCCAATAGAATACCGTTGTTTCCGGCTGATGTGGTGTTAAGCCCCGGATTCAGATGAAAATCGAGCGATGAAACTCGTACTGCATATCTGGTATTTAGTGACAAGCGGTCGGTGATGGTGAAGTCAATACCAATTCGGGTCCTGTTTCTGAGCTCATGCTGTGATAGTTTATCCCCATTTCGTTGTTTCCCTATAAACCCTATGTAGCCGACACGGACATCGCCCGTAGCACGAATGGTATTATTTTCATTGAGTGGGATTTGTGATTGAGCTGAGAAGGGGGTGGATAAAACAATCAGCAGACAAATGGTTACCAGATGAGACAAAACTCCTGATGTCATATCAATCGTATTTGATCTTTGATGATGGAAGCAAAACTTCTGCTGCCCATGACACTAAAGTTAAACTACACGTGAAATATGAATCACGTGCGAAGTTGGATCATCAAATGTAGAGCCATCGATTAATATGTCACGCTGAAATGAAGCACAGCAGGTAAAGAATGTTCGATCAGGAGCTGATCTTTTCCAGATTCCGAATCAGATGATGGAGATGGGATTCAACCGTATCAAACGGTCTGTAGCCGCGAGTCATGACACTGAGCTCATTTTCGATTTGTATAAGCAGGGAAGGAAATCCTGTCGCGCCATGATTTCTGCACCACGTAAATTCTTCAATTAGCTCGTTGCGCAGCTCATCGCTTTCAAAACGGGTTTTGAATTCATCAGCGTCCACATTATAAGTGCTGATAAGCTCTTCGTAGGTTGACCATTCATTCAGGTTTTTACCATCCTGAAAAATTGCGCTTTGTAGTGTGCCGGCAAAAGAGAGGGCCTGGTCAGGCGCTTGTTCATTCATCGTTTTTTGAGCACGGCAAGGTGGCATTGAATCATACATGTAGCTGCCTTCGTCGACCAAAAGTTTAAAATTTCTTCCAAACTCCACACCAGTTGACTCTTCAACCTGTTTCAGCCCGTCCTTGATATAGCTGAAACCCTCATTGATGGTCTGAGCTCTGTCGCCCACAGCGAGACCTCCCACTTTTATGTCGATGGAGATTCGGTCTCCGAACCGTTTCTGTAACTTTTCCATAACAGGGTGAAACCCATAGCACCAGCCACAGAGCGGATCATAAACATAAACTAAAGTCGGCTTTACAGAAGTCATTGTACTTTTCGAATTTTATGTGTTGTTATTTTCGTGATTGGCGCTAAGTTCAGCGAGTCTTTCACCGGCCTCCTTAATAGGAATCGAAACGGCACTGGCGCCTGCTTCCTGCATAATTTCAGCTTCTTCCTCACGCATTGTTAACACATATATGAGCCCTTTAAATCCAATTGTGCGTAACGTTCTGGTTGCGTTGGCTTTAATTTGCTGGTTACCCATGGCAATCATCACCGATTTGATCTTGCTCATATCCATGTTAGCCCATAAATCGGTATCCTGGATATCACCATAAATCACACGTCGTCCGTCATTGATATTTCGTTCAATCCGCTCGGGGTCAATGTCCATTCCTACAACCGGTTTTTGCTGCTGTTTAAGCTTATCGTAAGCGGCTCGTCCGGCATTACCCATCCCTATAATTAGATATTCGGCAGAACCCAAAGAAAGCGTTCCGTGCTCAGGGTGTTTCACATCGCGCTCAAATGTGATAAGCCGGTCTTGCCATTTCTTCCAAAGTGCCTCCTCATTCATGGAAAGGGGTGAGTTCAGGGCGTAAGATGTTGCGGTAAGAAGTCCGAGAATAACAATAACGTCTGGTGGAATGAATCCGCCCGATACAGCTACAACACCTGCGATGAGCGTGAACTCACTGTATGCAGTAAGTGAAACTGTAGCAAGGTACCCTGTACGTGCCCGGAGCCGGAATAACATGAAAAGAATGAAAAACAGAATGGATTTGAGTGGCAACAGTAATAAAAAGACTCCGACAAAAATATAGCCCGACAGAGTTGGGAAGCCGGTGAGGCCTACTTCAAGGAAAAAGCCAACCAGGAACGCTTCTTTAACCCCCCACATTTTTTTCCCGATTTTATCTGCCCGTTCATCGGAAGCAAGCATAATCCCGGCAACAAGTGCACCAAGTTCACCCGAGAGATTAAAAAACTCAAAAAGGTATGCGCCGCCCAAAGCAAGCCCGAGACCGAGCAGCATCCAAAGTTCATCCTCGTCAACCGACCCAAGAAGTTTGATAAATAGCGGCCGGACCAGCGGCAGCGCTAAAAGAGTCAGGGACCATATAGAGGGTGCACCTCCACCGGTATAAGCAATAAGTCCTATGGCGATCAAATCCTGGACAATCAGCACACCGATAGCCGTTCGCCCGTAGAAGGCCCCAAGCTCATTTCGACGCTCAAGATTCTTGGCAGTCAGAACCGTACTCGAGAATCCAAGAGTGATTGCGATAATAACAGACGCTTCAATGCCATAGCCAAATGCAATACAGATGGGCGTAAAAATGGCTGTTGATATGATAAGATGGGTCAGTCCGACACCAAGAATATCAATTCTTAACAGGTTTTTAATACGGATATGCAATCCGACTGTAAACAGCAGAAATATCACGCCAAGATGCGCAATCTCTTTTAGCATTTCACCAGTTTCGTATCCGAAAGCCGATAGCAGAAGTCCGGCAGCGAGATAACCGACAAGAGGCGGAAGGTGAATTCGGGATACTGCAAATCCGAGCGCAAAAGCTGCACCTATCCAGATGATGTCCATATCGAAATAGTTTTGGGGTTGGTTGGAGGAGCAAACAATCTACAAATTGTTTACAAACCTGTCACATGCTGAATAATTTTCTTTCAAATGAGAGTCAGCTACTTCTAAAATGTTCAGAAGCTTGATAGATATGCGATATGCGCCCAGATAGAAAATTTAGACATAAAAAAAAGGGATGGAAATCTCTTTCCATCCCTTTGCTTTGATTACCCCGAAAGCCAATTCGAGGGTTCTCAAACCGATCCTCATGAACTTAATACAATTATCAGCTGTGGATATGATAATCTTAAACAATAAATTAAATTTTTTGATTTTCTTTGGAAGGCGCCTGACAAAATTCATGAAATAAGGTTGGGGAGTACGAAGAGAGAATATGCTCTGGTTTATGATACCTGTTCTTTGAAGTTAATGAGCTCACCGGCGCGGTTTTTGGTTGAATGAAATAGATCAGCGATTCTGACTTTGAATGGCCAGAAGGTTGACAAAAATTTAAAAGACATAGCTCTCTCGTGGGTATTAAAGTAGATTTACTCTCGGTCGCTATGCCCCATCAAACTCATCCTGTTGCATGAGCACTTCGCCATAAGAGATATCCTCACCAGCCAGAACCATAACGGTTGTAGGAAGCCCCTCAAGCCGTTTCTGGATGGTCTGATAATATTCGGCAAAATTTTCATCCGGAGTTGCCATTCCCATAAAAATAAGGTCTGCGTCCATTGAGGACTCATGAAGTATATCATCAAACGATCGTCCGTCAGACACAATAACTTCGGTTTTTGCGCCGGTTCTTAGTTTTTCCGTAATACGAGTAAGATTTTCCTTTGCATCCTCAGCGGCACGTTCGTCGGGCACCATCATTTTAATAGTCACTTCTGCATCCCACCAGCCCCGGCTGCTTTGAAGGAGGTAGGCAAGAATCATCATCAATCCGCCATTTCCTTTTAAGCCACCCCACCACAGGTCTATTTTTTTCTTGTTGCGGAAAACATTTTCGTCATTATCGTGGATGATAACCGTATTGCGTTTCTGATTGTGAAAGTGTGCAATCATCTCACAATACTTATCACGGATCTCTTCATTCTCGCTATCACCAAGGATGATGGTATTCGGTACAAGTGTACCCAGGCCGTAGGATTTAACAAGATCCTCTGCACCCTGGAAGGTGTCTTCGGCAGAAATAACGCGAACAAGCCCCTGGATACTCCGCTTGGAGAGAAAGTCCCTGATGTTGTCCTCCATATTTTTCTGGCGAAGTGGTGCAATGTTATCGCTGGTCAGAACAGTGGCAATAGTGAGTATTCCGCGGTTGTGCGTAATGGAGTTCGCAAAGTCTATAAGGTGCCAGCGTTTGGTTGGGGCTCCAGACAGGACAAGGGGGTTTGGCCGCCAGGTTTTTGCCTCTTTTTCATCCGTGATTCTCATCAGGCCGAAGCGGATCAGGGCCATCCAGAGGCCTTTGCCCACATCACCCCAGGCAGATTTCATCTCGCGTTGTTTCAGCCACAGAAAAATGATGGCGATAAAAATGAATGCCAGCGTGGTGGCAAAAGCATTGATCAGAAACATAACGGCCAGACACCCGACAGCACCCAGTATGGAGAAACTCCAGTGCACTTTGAACTCGGGGCGGAATGACGGGCTGTCAAGCAGCCGCTCGATACCTGCAGCCGCATTGAGCACGCCATAGGTCGTGAGGAAGAACATGGTCAGAATAGGGGCGATGATATTCAGGTTTCCGAGATAGACGGCCACCAAAGCTACACCCATGGTAAGCAGGGTGCCGAGGCGGGGCGAATCGTCTTCTCCATCCCCGCGACCCAGCCATCGAAGCCATCGCGGCAAAACACCATCCCTGGCAAGCGCCTGGAGAACCCGCGGCGCTCCAAGCACGCTCCCAACAGCACTGGAAAGCGTGGCGCCCCAAACCCCAATAAGGATGGCATCACCCCAGTATGACATTTTACGCATAATGAGCGGATCCTCAATGAGCGTAAGTGCATCGGCACGGTTTGCAAGGATGATGGGCAGCACCATATAAACGACATACCCTACGCCAATAGCGTAAAACGTTCCTTTTGGTATTGATTTGGATGGTTCCTTAAGGTCGCCAGACATATTAACGCCCGCCATAATACCTGTAACGGCAGGAAAGAAGACTGCAAAAACAACCCAGAAACCTTCAGAGTTACGGTCTGCAGCGCCCCACATTTCAATATCGGACTGTTCAATAGGGCTGCCAAAAATAAGGGATAACAGTGAAATGGCGATACCGAACATGATGAAATACTGGGCCCTGATGGCAACTTTCGCCGAAATCATAGCCAGAACTCCCACCCCTATGGTGGTTACCATACCCACGGTTTTAAAATCGAGGGAAGGGAAAACCCCGACAACACTTTCTGCAAAACCAACGGTATAAAGTGCAACGGAGAGTGCCAGCGCAATGTAAAGAGGAATACCGATTGCACCACCAGGCTCAATACCCATTGAACGGCTGATCATGTAGTAAGCGCCGCCAATCCTGACCCGCTGGTCAGTGGCAATAGCAGCAACAGACAGGGCGGTTAGAAATGTAATGGCGGTTGCAAGCGTTACGATTAGCAGTGTACCGATAAGCCCGACGTTACCCACGACCCAGCCAAACCGCAAATACATGATAACACCGAGAATAGTCAGGATAGATGGCGTGAATACACCTCCGAACGTACCAAGTCCGCCTTCAGAAGGTTTAACAACGTACTCTTGGTCGGGGGCTTTTTTGCGAAACGGGTTTTTCATCTACTGCAAATAGTTGTGGGAAAAGAAATATTTCTGATGTCTGGAATCATAATTCATTTGGGGTGCCATGATAAGGATTTAATAGCAGAATAGAAGATATTTAATGCTTGTGAGATCTCTCACCGGGGTCTGCTAATTGTCAGTTTGGCCATCTGGCCCGGATTTCTGACGTCTAAAAAGTGTGATAGCTTCGAAAAAAATCCAGATTGTAAAGGCTAATATAATAGAACCAAAACCAAAAAGCAGCCAGTTGGCTTCTGCATTACCCAGGCCCGACCACTGAAACACAACCTGCTCGGTCATCGCCCAGAGTGTCATAAACAGCAGGAAGATCATGGGTATAAGCGTGTAAATAATGGGGCGTCCTTTGCGAAAGAGCCAGATGGTAACCAACAGTAAACTTATCCCTGCAAGCAGCTGGTTTGAAGTTCCAAACAAAGGCCAAAGCAGGTAGCCACCGGATCCCAATCCACGCGGGCCCTCAGGAAGCAGAACCAAAGCTGCACTTGCACCAACCGCTATCGCTGTAGACGGATGTAGTTTCTTGAAGAATGAAATTTCATATTCAGCACCCAGCTCATTGATGATATAGCGCATCAGCCGAACAGACGTGTCGAGCGTGGTGGCGGCAAAACTGATGACAATAACTGCGATGATTGTCTCGGCGGCCTGAAGGGGAATCATCAGGCCGGTTGCTAAAGTAGCGGCGCCCTGCACAAAAATCGATAACCCCGAAGAGCCGGCTGCTTCGAACGAATGGTACACGTCTAGAAACTCGCCGGATGTGTTGAAATAGGTGACGATTGCCACGATTGTAATCAGCGCCAGCGCCCCTTCTCCAATGGCGCCGAGATACCCGACAAACCGGGCGTCGGTTTCGTTATCGAGCTGTTTGGCCGTGGTGCCTGAAGAGACCAGTCCGTGAAAACCAGAAATCGCCCCGCAGGCGATGGTAATAAACAACAGGGGAA
>CAZVEP010000058.1:4682-21071 GCA_964625635.1 uncultured Rhodohalobacter sp. | reverse complement strand
CTCATCCCGAAAGCTTTCGGGACTACACGACATTTCATCGATGACACTACACTAGAATTGTTCCTTTAAATGGATTACATTCGTTCCAGACTGAATAAAGTTATTCAATACGGTTTGTCAGAGAGAATATTATGAGGATTTCAAAACTTAAAATCGATTCGGAAAGGGCGGAATTTGATCTCTGCCGGGACATCATGAAAAGGTACAATATCAAACAGATCCTCGGAAACAAAGAAATTTCATCAGAACAGAAGTCGGTTCCTGGCCCGACTTTTCCTCTTGATGAACTTAGAAATCATTTACTGAACTCCAGTCGAAAAGATATGGACAGGAATACCGATAATTATGTTCCTAAAAAAGGTATTGCAACTGTTTCCGCACTCAATATCCGGTCAGGTCTTTCAGTTTCTAAAAGAACTTTCGCCAAACCTCTGTCAAAAAAATACTGAAGTTTCTATTTTGAAAGAGCAAAACGGTTGGTATAATGTAGTCGTGACATTTTGCGGCTGGGTTTCGAAAAATTACATTCATGATATAGAATGAGCAGATCACCTTCTCACCTAACAGGTGGAATTGTTTGGAAAAATTTATCAGGGAGCTATCATATAGCTATCATTGCTGATGATAAAAAGCAGGATGGCTGGAAATTGCCTCTCGTAAAACAGGATCCCTACAGACTTGCCAACTCCGACCCATTCGAGGAAATCGCGAATATTGTGGGTACCGATGTCAAAGATCCGCTTTCAGCCGATACTGTTTTTTATCCGGATTTCGACCCGCCGGAATACGCCATTTTCTGGCACCTAAGGGTTAAAAAATCATCGGATAAGACCGGTAAAAAAAATCAGCCGGATGTAGACGTCAGGTGGGTTACCCCATCCGAAGCTGTTAAGCTGCTTACCAGAGAATCGGAGAGAAAGCTCATCAGTTTATCTGAAGTTCCTTCCGATTACAATGAAGCCGCAATTGCCGGTATTACCCTGAGTTATTCGCCTAAGAAAGGGGAAGGCAAGCAATTTAATACCGATGCCTATCAGCGTTTAGAAGGTGACCTTAGAGCACACAGCGCTATTCTTGAATACAAAATCAGGGAGAATACACTGGAAGATGGCAGTGTACCCGCCTGGGGTGCACAGGCATCAGCGCTCATCAAAATGGCTCATGAGCAGATGAAGCGCGGCAAGCTCAGTCAGGCCTGGAAAAGCCTGCATGCATCGAAGCGCCTTATCATATTCGGCATGCCCCAGGATGAGATCAATGAAACTGCCAAACGTCTCAGGCAAGAGGCCGCTGATCTAACTAACTGGCGAAAAACGGCCGTTCACCGCCTGCTCGGAGAGTTTGAACAGCCCGCTCAGCGAATAAATGCCTCAGCGCTATATCTTGCAGCAGATATCAGAGATGAGCACCTACATAATGTTTACTATAAAAACCGGCTGAACAAAACGGTTATCAAAACTCTGCTTTACCTGCTAACGGCCACCGTGGTAAGCATTTTCATCTATATGGCCTACATCACGTATGCCTTTCCGGTACCGCTTATCTCGTTTCCAAACGAAATCAGGTTATTACAAACAATGCCTACAATGACCGGCGTGATGCTATTCGGGCTTTTTGGAGGCGTAATGAGTGCTATTTTCAGAGTGAGAACGACATCGGACTCAATAAAACCTCCGGAGATTTTAAGCTCTTATTTCTTTACAACCATACGGGTGTTTACCGGTGGTGCGGCAGCTATCTTCATCTTCTTTTTCCTGGAGTCGGAATTTTACAAATTGATTCTTCCCTCACTTGATCTTCAGCCGAAAACCGGTTTTATATACTTTATCATATCATTCCTTTGCGGTTTTAGCGAACGGGTGTTGATGCGGTCTGTTACATCAACCCGGGATAAGGATTAATGAATAATGAAAAGGCGTGTTAGATACATGCCATGATGCATCACGTTATCCAATGCCTGCCATTATTAAAACGTGATCCAACAAAACGGCTTCTCTTGTGTTGATTGATGGCTACAGCAGGTGAATTCCAAACAACCTGAGTGTCAACCAGCCGATCGCTTATTAGCCCAAATAAATCCGTTAAGCAGATAGCACTTTGCTCAGAATGTCTGTTGATGCGCACATCTTGCCAAAAAAAGATGGTAACCCTGAAAAAACGGAATGAAATACGTTGCCGGCAGAAAGAATCTCACCCGCAAAGCAACTGAATTTATTCAGCTTAGCGAAATAAATAAAAATCTTTTAGAAATTGTGTAAGGGATGGGCACAATTTGGATCATACTATTGACTATTGATTAAGAAAGAGGCAAACAATCAAGCAGACGGCTTAACAGTTTAGATCTGTTAACTGACACTGATATCAAGAGTGAATCGCCACATCTAAGGTGTTATTACCTGGATGTGGCTTTTTTGCTCTAAGGGTATAAATCTTTAAACCTACCGGGTTAGCTAAATTCTGCAACAGTAATTCATTCTGCCGCAACAGATACTTTTTTCCGAAGATGCATTTCCGTTTCGTATCGATTGTTTTCTCGAAGCAGTTCAATTCTCATCTCATCTCCCTCCTCGTACTCTCTTAACAACGCCCACGCATGCATTTCGCTGACCACCCGCTCATCTCCAATTTTTAAAATGATATCACCGGGCATAATACCGCATTCATAGGCGGGCCCGTCTTTATTCACGCTGGTTACAAGCAGCCCCTGCACGTATGGAAGGCGATAGCGATAAACAAGTTGTTCCGTCATGCCCGTAAACTCCATTCCGGGATTGTAATCGAGAACAACGCTTCCGCTTGATAACAGCTGAGAAATGATTCGGTCAATCCGGTTGCTCGGAATGGCAAATCCAAGGCCTACAAATCCGCCGCCGGTTCCGCCTGTGTATATAAATGTATTGATTCCAATTACATCACCCTCGCTATTCAGCAACGGTCCTCCCGAATTCCCCATATTGATTGAGGCATCAGTCTGAATCATATCGATATAAACCCTGGGATTTGAGGGATCCGGCCGAAAATCTCTGTTTCTTGCGCTCACGACCCCAACTGTCACGGTAGGCTGTCCGTCCTCAAAAAGCCCGAATGGATTACCAAGGGCAATTGCCCACTCTCCTACCCTCACATCGTCAGAATCACTGAACTCAATAAATGGAAAAGGTTCGTCAGACTGAATTTTCAGCAAGGCAATATCGGTCAGCTCATCACTCCCCATCAGCTCAGCTTCATAAGTAGATCCGTCCATCGTTGAGAGCATAATCTCAGTGGGATTATTTCCTACGACGTGCTGATTGGTCACAACCAGGCCATCATCACTGATAATAAATCCTGAGCCCATCGACGTGTTTTCGCGCTGGATCTGGTCACCAAAGAAATATCTTAAAAATTCATCCCGGGGATACCGTGAACTCTGCACCTGGCTTGTAACCATAATACTGACGACGGATGAATTCGCCTTTTCAACCGCCCTGGTGATGGCATTTCTCCGGCTGGTATCGATTTCATCCCGCAGGCTTTGTGGCTCCCCTGTATCAGTTTCAGAAGGAATTGCATCGGTACTGCTTTCTATATCAGCAGCAGAAAACGGTACATTGCTGCTTCCCTCTGTTGACGTTCCGTCGGGGGTACATTGCAAAAGAAAAAACGATGCTGCAATGAGCAGGTATTTATATTTAAAGTGTAGTCTGTTCTTCAAGTTCTAGCTGTTGAATCTGTTTCGATCCTATCTCTACTGTTTCTTTTATGGCCGCTTCAAGCGGACCTTTATGCAATGCCCCGGCAGCTTTTTTATGTCCGCCACCCCCAAGTTCGCGAGCCCATTTATTAACGTCAACATCGCTTTTTGATCTGAGACTCATTTTGACGCCTTCATGGTCGAGATCTTTTAATAACACCGCCGCTTTAATACCGGTAATGCTCAATGGGTAGCTCACAAAACCACCGGTATCTGAATTGGTGGTTCCTGTTTTATCCAGCATCTCCTTAGTAACGGTCATTACCGCAATCTGATTGTTTTCAAACAGCTGAATTGTACTAAGTGAGAGGCTCAGTAACTTGAGCTGAGGCAGCGTCTGGTTGGAGAATACTCTTTCGGCGACCAGGTTTGGCCGGAAGTCGCCCAATTCAAGAAGATGCGCCGCCGCATGCATTGTATCAGGTTTTACGCTATCGTACTGCAGCGATCCGGTATCCGTAATAAGGCCCGTGTAGAGCGCCTTAGCTACATTTTTATCAATCTGGCTGACATCATGCTCCTTATAAAGATTGTAGATAAGCTCACATGTTGATGAGGCGTCATCAATAGATATTGAGAGATCAAATGCATCTTCAGGATTCGGATGATGATCGATCATAAATACAGGAAGCGGATTTGTTTCCTGAAACTCTTTGTATGAACCAAACCTGTGCGGAGCATTTCCATCAAGCACGATCAGCAGATCACACGTGCTAACGGCTTCTTCTGTCGCTTTTTGGACTGGAAAATAATCCGTCAGCCAGATCAGGTTTTCGGCGATATCGTCATCATTAAATGCGATTGGATCAAATCCATTTTTCTCCAACCAGCGGCAGAGAGCAACCTGCGCTCCTATGCAGTCTCCGTCAGGACGTATGTGAGAGTACACGCCAATTCGATGATACTTCTTTACGTTTTTGATGAACTCTTTAAACATAAAATCTTTATCCTTAGCATGAAAAATAGCCTGTTAAAATCAGGGATCCTTTAATAGGAATCAAATTATTTTTAGAATCAACTCAGTACAACAGTTCACAAACGATCGGCGTTTATGAAAATTGAATCTAAATCAGCAGTGATTTTGTGTAATGGACAACCTCCCAAACGGGATCAAATTGTACAGTCATTGAAAGATACCGACCTTTTTATTGCTGCGGACGGAGGCGGTAATACTGCGCGAAATATGAGCCTTTCTCCTGATATAGTTATCGGTGACCTCGACAGCTATCAGCATAATGAAATGGATTCGTGGGACGTCATCGAAAAAGCCAGTCAAAATTTTAACGATCTGGAGAAAGCGCTTGATTTTGCCCTATTGAAAAATGTGACCCATGCCATCGTATTCGGTGCAACAGGATTGCGCCTCGATCATACGGTGAAAAACCTATCCGTACTCAAACAGTATCACAACCAATTTGAATCGATTTTTTTCCGGGACCAGTATTGCGATGTAAAGATAATAGATTCACCCTTTGTTGAAACCCTTCCCATTCACACCAGCGTCTCACTTTTTCCGTTGTCCGGCATCGTTAGCGGCGTGACTACCAGGGGCCTAAAGTACGAGTTAAATGGTGATACCCTTAAAAACGGCGTGTATGACGGATCCTCAAATCTGACGGTTACACCAAAAATTGAAATCACATTCGAGAGCGGCGATTTGCTGTTTTTCGTTAATCATAAAACAGACGTGTAGCCTGCTTTGACAGCTCAACTCTACACGCTCGACTGGATCCTGATTTTCGCCTATTTCCTTTTCCTCATCTGGATAAGCTGGACGAAAGGCTGGCAAAGTGATGATGAAGAAGAGTTTCTTTTGAGCGGGCGAAAAGTAACTATTCCGGCATTTGTGGCCACTCTTGTGTCTACCTGGTATGGCGGTATACTTGGAGTCGGAGAGTTCAGCTACCAGTTCGGTATCTCACAATGGCTGGTGTTTGGCATACCTTTTTATTTTTTCTCTGCGCTTTTTGCAGTTTTTTTGGCGGGAAAAATAAGGCTCAACAAAGCATTGACCATCCCTGAAGCAATCTCTGCTAAATATTCGCCCAGGGCAGGCCGGATCAGTGCCCTTCCGATTTTTATTCTCGTCAGTCCTGCACCGTATATACTCATGATGGGCGTCCTGTTTCAGTTCATGATTGGCGGCGACACGCCTTATCTCACGTACGCCTCCCTGGTAGCCCTGTTCTCGGTTTTATATATCACAATCGGAGGGTTTGGCGCCGTTATCAGAACTGATATTCTACAGATGGTTTTGATGTTCAGTGGATTTGCGATGCTGCTCATATTTGCCATCGCGGAATTCGGGGGCTTTGGGACGCTCTTTTCCGTACTTCCTGAACAGTACAAAGATATTACCGGCGGATTTAGCTGGCAGTATATTATCGTCTGGTTTTTTATTGCCCTCTGGACATTTGTAGATCCAAGTTTTCACCAGCGGGCAGCAGCGGCCGAATCACCCAAAACAGCCCGGAACGGGATCTTTATCTCCATCGGGTTCTGGGGCATTTTTGATTTTCTGACCTGTTTTACCGGACTCTATGCATTTGCAATCCTTGGGGGAGGACTTGAGCAGCCGATACTTTCATACCCCATTTTAGCCGACCAGCTTTTGCCCATTGGTTTGAAGGGGTTGTTTTTTATTACACTTCTGGCTACGATCATGTCTACGCTCGACAGCTACCTGTTCATTTCAGGTCAGACGCTGGGCCGCGACTTTTTATCCAACTACTTCCCTTCAATCAAACCCAACCGCCTGACCCGAGCGAGTATTCTTATCTCTGCATTGATCGGGATACTACTTACGATCATCTACCCAAGCGTTATAGACCTTTGGTATGTAATCGGCTCAGTTTGCATTCCAGGGCTCTTGATTCCGGTTCTGGGCGTATACCTCAGGCCATTCCAGTTACAGCGCTCCTACGCCGTTACAGGGCTGCTCCTGCCCATTCTCACCTCACTTGGGTGGCTCATTGCGGGTACATTGATGCAATCAGGCAGTGACGGGTATCTTTATTTAGGTGTTGAGCCATTTTACCCGGGCCTTGCTGTAGCAGTAGTTATCTGGCTGATAGGAAGAGAAAAGATTGCATCAACAGACGATCTTATTGATCCGCCCGGGCAGTGGAATTAGAAAGTTTTTTGTCTTAGTGACCCTGCTGTTCTCGCCACGAAAACACTAAGGCACGAAGGAGCACAAAGGTTTTTGTTGTTTATTTTTCTTTTTGAACCCTGGTGTCATGTCATTGGTGAGATGCCGTTAGCGAGTCATCGGATGAGTCATCCATGAATGATGTATTGATCCGATACGACTCGATTTTTCGAAAAACTCATCCCGAAAGCTTTCGGGACTACACGACATTTCATCGATGACACTACACTAGTGCTTTAGTGGCCCTAATGTTTTCGCCAGGAAGATGGGAGTGATCGATGGGCCCCACACGACACTAAGTAGATTTTAGAATATTCTCGAGATTCAGCTTATGAATCGGAATGATATATTTATTTGCAAACACATCTTTTTGAATGCCGAGTAAGCCGGTACCGCGAAAATCGACGATGCAGTATTTTTCGCTCGTATCTACCACTTCACCGATGCCATAGTATTCCGGGGATGGGCCGTAGTACACAAGGTCGCCCAGCTGAACGATATTCGTTGCTCGCCGGTGGTAGGGTAAAATAACCGGGAGAAGATCTAATCTGTATGAAAGTCGTCGCTTTTTCGTTGCCATCTAGGTTCAGTTCAACTGATAGAACAGTCAGGTAATCGTTATTTTTCGTGTTGTCTTATTTATCGAGGCGATGTGAATTTCCTTAACACTGCCCGGCAATAATGCCTCAATTCTTTCGGGCCATTCGATTATGGAAACGCCATCCCCATAAAAATATTCTTCTGTACCAATTTCAAGTGCTTCCTGAACATTCTCCAGTCTGTAAAAATCAAAATGGTAGACCGGAAGCTCACCATGGTACTCGTTAATGATTGAAAACGTCGGGCTTGATACACTGTCTTGTGAAATACCAAAAGCAGTCACAAATCCCTTCACAAAATGTGTTTTGCCTGCCCCGAGTTCCCCCTTCAAACTGATGATGTCTCCGCGTACAGATTCCTCGCCAACTTTACGCGCCAGGTCCATCGTCTCCTTCTCACTCTTACAAATAATTGGACTCTTCACTTAACGCCGGGGTTTCATTGTGGCCACAGGTAAAATCATCTCCTGCATCGACGCGCCCCCATGCTGGAACGTGTCTTTGTATAAATTTTGAAAGCGATGATAGTTTGTCGGATATACAAAATAGTAATCCTCTTTTGCGATGATATAGGTATTAGCTGTTTTTGGCACCGGCAAGAAGTACTCCTCCGGTTTATCAATAAATATTGCGGCGCTTTCTTCGGCCTTCAGGTTCCTGCCATATTTATACCGAAGATTTGTCGCTGCATCACGGTCACCAAATACTTTTGTATCGCGCATAGCACGCACCGCCCCGTGATCCGTAGATACTACCACCGTAACATCCTCGTCGGCAAGCTCTTTGAACATTCTCAGCAGGGATGAATGCTGAAACCACGATTCTGTTAACGAACGAAATGCAGGAACATCCGGTGACAGCTGCTTCAAGACGTCTGAATCAGACCGGCTATGCACCAGTGTATCAACAAAATTATAGACAATTGCTGAAAACGGCGATTGCGTATAATTTTTCATCTTATCTGCAATTCTGTTGCCATCTTCCGGCCGTATCACTTTTTCATATTTGAAGGGTGCATTCAGATGATGCCGCGCAAGGTAAATTTCCAGAAGCTCTTCTTCATGCTGATTCAGGGATGTTTCGTCTTCACCCATCTCCCACAACTCCGGATGCCGCTGTTTTATCTGAAGCGGAAAAAGTCCGGAAAAGATAGAATTCCTGGAATATGGTGTAGCCGTTGGTAAAATAGAGTAATAAAAATCTGTTTCTATAGAGTAGTACTCGGTGAGGATCCGCTCAAACAACACCCACTGATCGTACCGCATACAGTCAATCAGAAAAAAGACCACGGTTTCGTCATCCGAAAGACTTGGAAACACTTTTTCTTTTAAAAGATCCGTACTTAAAGATGGCCTGTCGCCCGATTCATTGCTGAGCCATGATTTATATTCAAGGTCAACGAACCTCCCGAATGCCTGGTTGGCCTGCTGAAACTGATCTTGAAGCACTTGCCGCAGCCCTTCATCGCTGTTTTCCAGGTTCATCTCCCAGTTCGTCAGGGTCCGGTAGATGTCAATCCATCCGCGCCAGTCAGTCTGTTCATTGAACCGGCTCGAAAGCTGGTTAAAATTTTTGAGATAGGCCTGGGCAGACTTTTCATTCTCAATGCGTTTCTTATCAAGCGTTCGCTTGATAGACAGAAGGATTTGATTGGGATTCACAGGCTTTATGAGGTAATCGGCGATCTTGCTGCCAATGGCATCATCCATAATGGACTCTTCTTCGCTCTTGGTAATCATTATTACAGGGAGCGACGGCTGAAGAATCTGGATCTGTTCAAGCGTGGCAAGCCCATCCATGCCGGGCATTTGCTCGTCAAGAAAAACGAGATCAAACACTTCCTGTTTGATCATTGAGATAGCATCTTCACCATTTGTGACAGGTGTGATTGAGAATCCTTTATTCTCAAGGAAGATGATATGCGATTTTAGCTGATCGATTTCATCGTCAGCCCATAATATTTTGTTGGCCATAACTACGTTCCAAAATTGCCGCAGCAGGTCGTTGCTGCATAAGGTTTATAAAGTACTGAATGCTTACGGCGTTTGGAAGTCCAATGATCATAATTCAATCAGCGGCCGGATTTTTTCCAGTCGGACCGGACCAATACCCCGTATTTCCAGAAGCTGGTCAACGCGGGTAAACTCTCCATATTCTTTTCGCCATTCCAGGATTCGTGTTGAATATGCAGGCCCGATTCCCGGGAGCTGTTGAAGTTCCTCCGCTGTCGCTTTGTTAATGTTAATCCGCGCAGTATCGATCGGTGCATACTCCGTTATTTCGGGCTCTTTAAAAGAATCTGATTTCGCTGAGTCGTTCACTTCCGGCAGAGGGAGTGGGGACGATTCAACTGATTGTTGATCACTGACATTTTGAAGCGGTGTGTACCGGGCCATGATCGCATCATGCTCTGCCTGCCTGGCCTTCGATCTTTCACGGAACACCGCTTCAAGTTCCCGGTATGAATCCTGGTCTACATCCGGTGTGAAATCTGCAAATGTTAGCACCGTAACCAAAATGAGCATTAAGGTCATCAGAGACGAGATTGCAATACGTTCACTCCGTTTAATTTGAAGCCTGTCTAACCAAAAGAATAATTTTCTCTTCATCATTTTCTGTTTTATTGTTCACCCTTATAATTATGAGCCAATTTTCACTACTGCCTTACAAACTCCATGGACGTTAAAACCGGACACTATAATTACAATGAGCTTTCTGTTGCCACTTACACCGTCGGTGAGGGTAAACCTCTGATTATTCTTCACGGCTGGGGAAGCAGTTCTGCGGTGATGATGCCACTCGCACAAAAACTGTCGGCATACCGAACCTGTGTACTACTCGACCTCCCGGGCTTTGGTGAAACGCCCGAACCACCGAGGGCCTGGGCCATAACCGATTATGCCGATATGGTCGAGACTTTTGTAAATGAAACCTACCCCGGAAAGGAAGCAGATTTTCTTGTCCATAGTTTTGGCGGCAGGGTCTTGCTTAAAATATTGTCGAGGCCAAATCAAGACGTCAGAATCGGAAAAATTATTATCACGGGCGGGGCAGGTTTAAAACCCCGGAGATCTCTGAAATTTCATGTAAAACGGCTATCAGCCAAACTGCTGAAAATGCTCATAAAACTGGTACCTACCTCCAGGCGTGATGCGGCCATGAATAAGCTACGTAATACACCGCTCTGGAAATCGCTTGGTTCGTCGGATTACCGTCAGCTGTCTGGCGTGATGAGGGAAACATTCGTAAAATCAGTCACAGAGTTTTTTGATGACGAGTTACATAAAATCGATAAGGAAGTGCTGTTGCTCTGGGGGAAAGATGATGCAGCCACGCCAATCGATCAGGCACAACGGCTGGAAAAGGGAATTGAGAACAGTGCTCTTGTGGAGATTGATGATGCGGGCCACTACGCGTTTCTGGATCAGCCGTCAAAATTTGTGGCAATTGTTCGGGCGTATCTTGAGGGATAGCAATTTGGGCTTGATCGGTTATCGGTTACCTGTTATTTGTTATCGGTTTCGGGATGAAATCAAAAACCCCTCGAACCTCATCCATCCGCTGATACCGTACATTGCCTAGGAGTTTTATCTCGGTCCCGTCATTTAATCCCCAGGCTGAAACCCGGGTCTGTAAAAAAGGCCTAACCTCACCTCCGGTGATCGGTTTTTTGGATGTGTTAAAGATGTCAGACAAGGCACAATCCAACTCCCCTCTACAGAGGGGACAAATTGCGCAGCGTTTAGCGAAGCAATCAGGGGTGTGTTGGTGCCGGGCCCGTGAATCAGGTCAATTCCCCAATTAACGAATTCTCCAACCATCTCGAACCCAATCTATCCGTTGATATCGTACATAGGCTCGGGGTTTTATCACGGTTCCGTCATTTAATCCCCGGGGTGAAACCAGTGGCTACAAAAAAAAAGCTGCCCCCTTCCTGCGTACAAGACTTCCGAGGCAGGTCCGTTGCCGGGAGGCTCTGGAATAATATTGGGTAGGACTATGAAAATTGTGATTAGAGAGCCGTGAAAAAATTCTTCTATTTATAGCATAGAGAGGTGTAAGGGAGAGTGAGTTTGGAAAAGGTGAGTCAGAGACGAATAGGCAACAAAAAAGCCCGTGTTCAGTTAAGAACACGGGCTTTTAAAATCACATTAAATTAAAAATGTGGTGCTTATTCGTAAATAAGGCTTACAACATCTGTAGCACTCAGACCTTTAGGGGTCTCTTCTACATTGAATTCAACGGCTTCGCCGTCTTCAAGACCTTCTTGGAATCCAAGATTCTCGATGTTGTTTCTGTGACAAAAAATGTCTTTTCCGCCTTCATCTGGCTGGATAAACCCAAAGCCTTTTTCTGCGTCAAACCATTTTACTTTACCTGTTTGCTTACTCATAATAGTATATTGTAGTGTTTATACACCTAAGTGTTCATCTAATGAAAAGAAGGGCAATACCATGTCGTTTCCAAAAAAATTACTGTACCATCGGTGGGATTTTAATTAACAATTGTAATATAAGAGTTCTTCAAACCAATCCCTAAAAAAAGTCTCGGGCCGAGCTTAAAATTATGGCAGATGATGTGCAAAAAAATGGAGAGTGGCTATTGCCAGTCTCCATTTGTACAAAATTTAAAAGTCGTCCGGAAATTAGTGGAATGCTCCTTTACGGAAACTGGTGCAGTTACCCTCTTCCTTTCCGTTTTTCTTGCACTCTTCTTCATCCTCATAACCTTGCTTGGAGAATGCTTCAATATCACCTTTTTTGTTCTGTCTTCTCCATCGCCACTCGCCCTTCACATCTTTATAAAGTTGACACTTTGGCATTACTTGACTCCTTTTCTATTGTGGTTTTTGTTTGGCCGCCTTCGATTGGCTGAAATAACTACTTTATGGTTACCGATAGTCACAATAAATCGAATTTGGTATAAAGCAAAACTGCTCTAGTCTTATAGATACAAAATCATTTGGGTATTTATCAACTTTCGTATAAAATTGTTTATACATTAACGTTTACGACCTAATTTTTATTTTTGCCTGAGATGCTTTGTGACGGCAATTTTGGAATCGCCACATACTAACCAGCACTATGGATCAAAAAAATACCGATAAGCTTGCCATTCTAATTGATGCTGACAATGCACAGCCATCCATCACCGAAAACTTACTGGCAGAAATCGCCAAATACGGCATCGCAAATGTAAAACGCATTTATGGTGACTGGACACAACCTCAGCTTCGCGGCTGGAAAGATCTCCTGCTTCAGCACTCCATACAGCCCATTCAGCAGTTTGGCTACACCAAAGGCAAGAATGCTACCGACAGCGCATTGATCATCGATGCGATGGACCTTTTGTATACGGGCAGTTTTGATGGTTTTTGCCTGGTGAGCAGCGACAGCGATTTCACAAAACTGGCTGCCCGCATCCGTGAATCAGGACTCACGGTGTATGGGTTCGGAGAAAAGAAAACGCCCGACGCGTTTGTCGCTGCGTGTGATAAGTTTATCTACACGGAAGTGCTTAAAGTTGATGAAGATGAGTCATCGCGCAAGAAGCGACAGCCGATCAACGAGCTTAAGCAGGATACCAAACTGGTGAATCTTGTTCGTAATGCAGTGGAGGCGTCTTCGGATGAGAGCGGCTGGGCACATCTGGCTCCTGTGGGCAGCAACATTGCCAAGCAATCGCCCGGGTTCGATCCTCGTAATTATGGATTCCAAAAACTGGGTGAGCTCGTGAAAGCGATGAATCTGTTCGAAATAGAAGAACGATCGGTTGGAGAAGGCCAGTCAAAAGCGATCTATATAAAGGACAAGAGAAAGTAGATGTAGATACAAATACTTCGCTTCTTTCCGTGTCCCATTCTGCTGCAAAGTGACTACCCCTACAGTTCTCGCCACGAAGACGCGAAGGAATACAAAGGTTTTTGAAGTTTATTTTCTTCGTGAATCCTGGTGCCTTTGTGCATTGGTGGCAACATTAACTGATCCAATAATCAAATTGGGTATTCTATCACTGCCCATACTAATCAATATAATATGGGGCCTGCAAGTAATCAGTTACGCCCTTCCACGACTTCGGAGTAGGCTGCTTTTACCTTGCGGCCTGCCAGCGCTTCATTCACATTAAAGAGGTGGTCGCCCACTTTTTCCATACGGTTTAAGTAGTCGAGGAAAATGAACCCGGCCTTATTTGAGTACGCTTTATCTTCCAGTCGTTTGTAGTGTTTTTCCAGCAGCTCATCGCGCATCGTGTTGATTTTCTTTTCAACATTTATTGCTTTCTGAAGATCCATTTCACCATTTTCAAGATCCAGATTCTTTCGAACAAGCCGGATAGCATCGTGCAATAAATCAAGCATTTTTGCAATCTCATCGCTGGCGTCTTTCGGTAGCTTGATGTCGTTACTGTACATCCGCTCAAACGTTTTAGACATCTGGAAATAAATATCGCCTACGCGCTCCATATCATTTATCATGCTGTGCATGGCCCTGATCTTCCTTGTTGCTGAATCTGACAGATTAAACTTGGATATTTTGGTCAGGTACTCGGCAATCTCAAGCTCGATATTGTCTGTAATTTCTTCACGCTTTTTAATCTTCTTCAGAAACTTCTCGTGCTTCTTCTGTTTTTTAAAGAAGAGTCCCTGGAAACTGTAGTGCATTTTCTCGAGCAGCTTGGCAAACAGCTGAATTTCTTTGTGAGCCTGCTCAATAGACATTTCCGCAGACGACATCATCCCGGATGAGATATACTGCAAGCGGAATTTATTGTCTGATGATGTTTTCTCTTTCTGAATACGCTCCACAAATTTCACGATATAAGGGACAAACCCTATCATAAGAACCACGTTAATCACATTAAACGTCGTGTGGAAAAGAGAAAGCGCGAGGGTTGCATTGGCTCTTTGAAGCTCACTATCAGCCTCCAGCACAGATCCCATCTCCGGAGAGAAAAAGTTCATCACATAGTCAATTCCCATCAAAAAGGGCTGGAGCAGCACCAGCATCCAGATCACTCCAAACACATTGAATATAAAGTGGAACCGTGCGGCTCGTTTGGCATAAACATTGCCTATCACTGCAGCGATGTTAGCTGTAACGGTGGTACCAATATTTTCACCCAGCACCATG
Organism: uncultured Rhodohalobacter sp.; assembly: GCA_964625635.1. Lineage (GTDB taxonomy): Bacteria > Bacteroidota > Rhodothermia > Balneolales > Balneolaceae > SW132. Next base: position 6,458 of record CAZVEP010000058.1, on the reverse strand, counting down.
GCCGCCGCAATCGGGAAGTCGATCCATCCCTGAAAGAGCATAACGAGCGTAATTGCAGTTGACGCTGACGAAGATTGAGTAATGAGCGTTAGCAGCGTTCCTGCTATCACAAATATGATAATGGATAGAAAACCGAACTCCGTAAATGAGTCCACAAACATGAACATCTCAGGATTATCGCTGATGTTCGGCACGCCATTCTTGATAAAATCGAGCCCGATAAACAGGATACCAAAACCGATCATTGCCTCAGCAAGGTTCTGAAGCTTCTCTTTTCCGAAAAACATGAAAGGAAAGAAAATACCGATAAGCATCACCGCGATGGGTGTTATCTGCATCTTAAACCCAAAGATTGATACCATCCAGGCAGTAACGGTCGTTCCGATATTCGCACCCATCACCACCCCGGTAGATTCCAGGAATGTGATCAGACCGGCGTTAACAAAACTCACAACCATAACTGTGGTCGTACTCGACGACTGCGTAATAGTTGTTGCACCAAAGCCCGTTAAAACACCACGGAACCGCGTGGTTGTCATCCCTTTGAGTATTGCCCGAAGCTTATTTCCCGCTACTTTCTGAAGCCCGTCGCTGAAAACTTTCATCCCGTAAATGAAAACACCGAGTGCGCCTATGAGCTGTAGGAAATCGAAAAATGTGTAATTCATGCAATCCTGATTATTTCAAAACAGTTAAGACAGAAAACTTAATTGAGGCCTGAATTTTTGCAGATCCGCAATATAAAAATATGTTTGTCTTTAGTTAAGGATAATCGGGTAAAATCATGTTATGAAATTGTTAAGTATTACGGATCATGCCGCATGATGTTAAAAATCCCATATTCTGCCGGGATCGAATCCAAAAAAATCGACCAGCATGCGATAGGCAGCGCCGTATGCCCTCTGAAGGTTGCGGGGTGATTCTATAAACGCCTCAAGTGTGACAGCAAAACATTCGGCCGGATTTGTAGCACCATACAGATCAAGCAGATGATCCGACCGCCCAAATCGATCCGCATTCATGACATCGCGATAGATCTTAGCAAGTTCACGGGTCCATTCATCTTTTTGCACAGGCCGGCCGCTAAGTGTGATACCGGATGAGAGTCCGTATTGGTCATCCAGCTGATGAGCAAATTCATGGATAATCAAATTGTGGCCATTTTCCCTGTTCAGTGCTGACTTGCGAATGTCCTGCCATGAAAGCACGATACTGCCGGAGTCCCAGGATTCGCCCTGACGGCGTTCTGATCCTTCTGACACCACACCACCCTCATGCATCCTGTAAACGGGTGCTACGTAATTATCGGGATAGACAAGTATTGCCCCCAGGTCACTGTAGTAATCAGATGGGCTCTCCATAATGAGCAGGCCCGCATACGCCGTAATAACGCCTCTCATTTCATCCGTTACGGTGAGGCCGCCACATCCCTCAAATATTTTTTCGCCCAGCAGCACGCTCATTCGGGTTTCCAGCTTCTCCTTCTGTGATTTATTAAGGTACCTGTAAAATGGGATACCGGTGGCCAGCTGGTCCTTGAAATGTGACTCCAGGGGTCGGCGGGCAGAAAAATAGCGCTTTACAGATCTTATAAAGGGCATGGGCGATGTTACGTTATTCGGGTTGGGTTTTGATAAAGTGAACCAATTAAATCAGTTATTCACAGACTTTCCTGCAATATCTGATTTCATACGTACAACATACAGATTCTTCTGATGGTTGAATGGTTCATATTTCTGCAAAATTCAGCGCCGAAGATGTGGGTTTGGTTATTCG
>CAZVEP010000058.1:2837-4582 GCA_964625635.1 uncultured Rhodohalobacter sp. | reverse complement strand
CGGCCCCCTCTCTACCGCGCCCAAGCGGGACTTGGCAGAGATGGGGAGTTTCATGGTTCAATTCCGATCTAATCCCAATGGCTCCAAACGCCTGTGATGCATCCTGGATTCTTTTGCTCCCTGGCTCGGCGTGGAACACACCCCTGACTGCTTCGATTGACGCTCCTTAACATGTCCCTTCTCGAATTCAGTGGCTCTGACTTTAATGACTATTCTTCTGGTTCATTTCGAATATCTTACAAATCGAAAAAACTAATATTCGCACAACTGATTTATTTTCATAGATTTAACTTCCCTTTCGATATGCCGTTTTCATTTTTGCTTGTGCCAAAGAATTTTTATTACTATTTAGATCATTAGTGAATTCTAATAAATACACTAACAAATAACATCGGGACTACACATATGATTAAAATTAGTAAGATAAAGGCCGGATTGATTATCTCCATCCTCGCCTTCGCACTCTACAGCTGTGATCAGCCAACATCCAACTCATTTGAAAATGACACAGCCGAACTATCAGATCCTGCCCTCAACTCAAACTACATTGTTGTATTTGATACGGACGCAACAGAGGACGCAGCAGCCAAAGGTCAGTCTATCGAAAGTTATAGAATTGATATTCTGCAAACGGCCAGCGTTGAGCTTGGCAGCGTGTACCAGGAATATAATACTGCACTGGGTGGTTTTGCTGCAGAACTCTCTGAAGCACAAGCCAGCCAATTGAGCAATGATCCACGCGTAAAATTTTTAGAAAAGGATCGAATTGTACAGTTTGCTCCTCCCTGCGGCACACCCAATGGCGGACCTTGTGATGGTGACGGTGGCGACGACGGTGGTGGTGACTCCTCAGCCCAGGAAACACCTTACGGAATTACCCGGGTGAATGGCGGCGCAGCGTATACGGGAACCAATGTGGCCTGGATCCTGGATTCCGGAGTAGACCTGGACCATCCTGACCTCAGCGTAGATGCTTCACGCGGTTTTAACGCATTCTCAAAAGGAAAAGATGGAAAATCACTGGACGATGGAAACGGGCACGGAACCCACGTTGCCGGTACCATTGCCGCACTTGATAACACAACCGGTGTAGTTGGTGTAGCTGCCGGTGCTACAGTTGTGCCCGTAAAGATCCTGGATTCACGCGGAAGCGGATCGTATTCCGGTGTGATTGCAGGTGTTGACCACGTCGCTGCAAACGGAGACCCCGGTGATGTGGCCAATATGAGCCTCGGCGGACCTGTTTCGGACGCACTTGATGCTGCCGTCGAAAATGCATCCAGCACTGGTATTATTTTCGTGATAGCGGCCGGTAACTCCGCAGAAGATGCGAATAACAGCTCACCTGCCCGTGCCAACGGACCTAATATCTACACAATTTCGGCCATGGACATCAACGACAACTGGGCATCGTTTTCCAACTTCGGAACCCCTCCGGTTGACTATGCAGCGCCGGGAGTTTCCGTACTATCAACCTGGAAAGATGGCGGCTATAACACCATCAGCGGAACATCCATGGCGGCTCCGCATGCAGCCGGGGTGTTACTGTTCGGAAGCCCTGCTACTGACGGATCCGTTAATGGAGATCCTGACGGCACCCCTGATCCGATTATTGTGAATTAAACCTTCTATTTGATTTGATTCGATTTTAAAAAAAGATCAGAAATCAAACTCTTATTGTAAGCCTTGTCTCGTTTCGGGACAGGGCTTTTTTATTTAGGAGTTTTGAGTTTTGAGTTTTGAGT
>CAZVEP010000058.1:0-2737 GCA_964625635.1 uncultured Rhodohalobacter sp. | reverse complement strand
CCATCTACCATCTACCATCTACCATCTACCATCTACCAAAACAAACCGCTCTACACATTAAACGGCATAGCTTTATAGTTTTTTATACATTGTATCGATGATTAATAAAACGGTTAAGCATTATAAGATCACAGAGAAGCTTGGGGAAGGTGGCATGGGGGTGGTCTATAAAGCCCACGACACCAAGCTGGATCGGATGGTTGCCATTAAATTCTTGCCCGTCTCTATATCTGAATCAGAAGACCGAAAAAAACGATTCCTGAATGAAGCCCGGGCCGCATCAGCTCTCAATCATAGCAATACCTGCACCATTTATGAGATAGATGAAACGGACGAAGGCCGGATGTATATCGTGATGCATGCCTATTCTGGCAAACCCCTCGATCAAATGATTGAAGAGGGTAAGATTGATATTCAGCTTGGATTAAAAATTGCCATACAGATAGCCAGGGGGCTTAAAGCAGCCCATGATTCAGGAATTATTCACAGGGATATTAAAAGCAGCAATATTTTGGTGACCGATGACGGTGATGCTGTTATACTGGATTTTGGACTTGCGTTTAAATCAGAATTTACAAAACTGACCCAAACGGGCGAAACACTGGGCACTGTCCCCTATATGTCGCCGGAACAAGCCAAGGGCGGTGATGTGGATCATCGCACCGACATTTGGTCTCTGGGTGTGGTACTGTATGAAATCTGGACCGGCAAAAAACCATTTGCAAGCCAGTACCCGCATGCCGTCATTTATTCCATACTTAATGAAGAGCCCCAAAAACTTACCACCATAAATCCGGATCTGCCTGATGAGCTGGAGTATCTTGTTGAAAAGGCGATGAATAAAAATCCGGACGAACGATTTCAGGAGGTAGATCAGCTGCTGAATTCCCTGGAAGGAATCAGTTCCGGTTTCAATTCCAAATCCTCAGGCAGAAACAGCCTCAAGCCAATTCTTAAAATTAAAAACAGCATTTTTTCACTCCCTGTACTGGTTGGCTTTCTTGCTCTTGCTGCACTTGCGGCATTTTTCTTTATTTATGACCCGGGCACCAGTTATACACCTGGTGAACAATCCATTGCTGTACTGCCATTTGATACCATCGGTGCAAATGAAAACAGCACATTCACAGCAGGAATACACGGCGGTTTGCTTACCCGGCTATCCAATATATCAGGCCTGAAAGTGACTTCGCGCACATCCACGCTGCAGTACAGGGAAAATATGAGGCCGATAAATCAAATTTCTGATGAACTCAATGTAAACTGGATTGTAAGAGGTGAAGTCCAGGAAAACAGGGATCGCGTACAGGTTAGTGCAAGGCTCATCTTTGCCCCTGAAGACCGCCAGGTGTGGGCTCAGAACTACCAGCGGGATTTAACCGCCAATAACCTTTTTGAGATTCAAAGCGAGCTGGCACTTGAAATTACGAATGAGCTGCAGACTAAACTTTCTCCTGAGGAGCTCACAAGGGTTGAGCGAAAACCAACCCAGAATCTTGATGCCTATCGCCTGTATATGGAAGGTGTCGGGTTACTGGAACAGCGCACGCCGACGGCCGTGATTAAATCTGTTGACTACTTTATGGATGCCATTGAAGAAGACTCTGATTATGCACCAGCCTGGGCCATACTGGCAGAAGCCCTGATCTACATTGACTTCTATAAATATGATTCAATGGATAACTACAGCATTCAGCCCCGTGAGGCCGTTGATACGGCCCTCGAACTGAATCCCAACCTGGCGGAAGCGTATGGCTCTTTGGGCATACTCTATTACACGCAGAAAATGGGGACACAGGCAATAAATGAGTTGAAACGGGCCGTTGAACTGCAGCCGAGCCTTGAAAGCTCGCAAAACTGGCTTGGGTTCGTATATCTGCTGACCGGTCAGCCTGAGCAGGCTATCTATCATGCAAAACGGTCTATCGAGCTTAACCCTCTTGCTCCGGCCAGCCGGCTCTACCCATCACTTTCCTACCTTGCCAACGGCCAGCCCGAACAGGCGCTCAGAGAAGTACAGCGTGCCCGGGAAATTCAGCCGGACTGGGGTGAGGTTTATGCTTATGAAGGCGTGATGCTTTATCATAACGGTCGCTATTCTGAGGCCCTGGCTTCACTGAGAAAAGCTGAAAGCCTGATAGGCGTCGAAGCGTCATCCGTCTGGGTTCCGGATATTGAATCCATGATGACTATTGTAAAACTGGCGATGGATGAAAATGCTCCCGGTGATAGTGACGATGATAGTGATAGTACAAATGGGTTGCAGCAGGCTCAGGCTCCCTTTTGGACAGGCCTCGAAGAAGCGGCAAAAGGTAATAGTGAAAAGGCCATTGGTGATTTTCAGCAAATCGACCAGTTTTCTATGTGGCCCAATCTATCGCTGCGCTACTTTTTCCCTGACCTGATGGATCCGGTACGAAATAACCCAAGGTATCAGGATATTCTGGATCGGATGGACCGGCAGTGGGAGTGATTTTTTTGAGAAGTGAAAGGTGTGGGTTCGTCTATTCGGGGATTCGTTATTCGTTATTCGTTATTCGTTAACCGGGAATTGGTTATTAGGATAATCCATCATTCGTAAATCGCCATTCCTTGTTCGATATTTTATATCTCCTGCCTCTCTCCATCTTGTTACGAGAACTCGATTCATTTTTAGCTCTCTTTTCACTTTTGACGTTTCACGTTTCACCTTTCCTGACTCACCCCCCGGCCCCCTCTCTATGCAATAGAGATGGGG
>CAZVEP010000057.1:9694-21348 GCA_964625635.1 uncultured Rhodohalobacter sp. | reverse complement strand
GAGCAATCGGCTGTTAACCGATCGGTCGTAGGTTCGAATCCTACCCGGGGAGCTTAAAAAGAAGGACACATTGCTTGTTGCGGTGTGTCCTTTTTTTATGGCTATGAATTACTTCTTCTACATATTACGATCACAGCAGAGAGAGATGTATTACTACGGCTCATCTGATGATCCTGATCGCAGACTGGATTATCATAATAGTGAATCAAAAGGCTTTACCCAGCGGTACCGGCCGTGGACGGTTGTATTTCGCTATGGTTTTATTACACGTGAAGAAGCTGAGGCCGCTGAACGCCTCGTGAAAGGATGGAAGAGCAAGAAGATGACACGTCTGCTAATTAACGGAATAATCAGGATCAACGACTATCTGTAAACTATTTACGTGCAGAGCAATCGGCTGTTACTCCGACAGCTGTCGGAGCGTAGGTTCGAATCCTACCCGGGGAGCTTAAAAAGAAGGACATATTGCTTGTTGCGGTGTGTCCTTTTTTTATGGCCATGAGTTACTACGTTTACATACTTCGTTCTCAAATCAAAGAGACTTACTATTACGGCTCGTCTGATGACCCGGACAGACGCCTTTTACATAATAACGGCGAAAGTAAAGGATTCACGCAACGCTACAGGCCATGGAGAATCGTTTTTCGCCAGGTATTTGACACAAGGGCAGAAGCCGAATCCGCGGAAAAGCTTCTTAAAAAATGGAAGAGCAAGAAGATGACACGGTTTGTAATCGAGGTTAAAGTTCAACTTACCGATTATATGTGATTTTCAGCCGTGCAAGACCGTACGTGAAAAGGGAGAATGTCATCAAAATATTTTTTAGTTGATGGTTGATCTTTAAGCATATCGTGAGGTAAGTAGAGGATTTTTTTGTTTTTAATTTTATTCATCTACTTTTAAAAGAAGATCTGAGAACGATGGATCTTTGAGAATTAAATAAGATTAGTTTGTATGAAAATAAATCGCAAGGATTTGCGCAAGCTATCTGATGAGGAAATATGGAAGCTATTTAAATCGGGAAATAATTTAGCTTTTGAATATATCTACCAAGAATATTTCGACAAGCTGTATAATTATGGACACCAGTTTACCAGAGATCATGCATTAGTCGAAGATGCACTTCAGGAATTATTTCTGGATTTAAAAAGAAGAAGTAAATACTTATCTGAAACAGATAATATACTGCTGTATTTATACACTGCCTTCCGTAGAAAAGTCATTCGGTTTAGAGATCGGTCAAATAAGTTCGAAGAATTTATTCCGGAAAAATCCTTTAAGATCAAGTCAAGCATTGAAGCTGCTATTATTGAAGCAGAATTGCAGCAAGAATATTCCAGAAAATTAAACCTTGCTCTGGAAAAGCTCTCAGAAAAGCACAGGGAAATTATCTATCTGTTTTATTACGAGAACTTTAGTTACCAGGAGATTAAAGAGATCCAGGGTTTTGAGGATGTAAAGTCAGCCAGGAATCTACTTTATAAGGCTATTAATGCTCTTAAAACCGCAATTAAATATTTGCCGTTACTTTTGCTGTTCTGACAATTGTAACAAATAAGCATCAAAAAAATAATGAAGAAAATTTGATGTCATTTCGAGATTGGACTCCCTATTACAATATAGACCAATAAAAAAGCCAGGATTATGAAAATACATACTAAAATTACTGCACTGTTAATTACAGTACTTGGAGTTATAAGCTTTACAAGCTGTGGAGTTAATGATACTGAAGCTGATTTAGATGAACTTAATGCTAAGATTGATGTTTCATCAGTGGACTTTATTACAGATTTGGAGGCTATTGATGGAAGGCGCATTAAAACCAATCAGTCAATTACATTATCTGACGGTAGTACCGGTGAGCCCGACGGTTGGGAATGGACATTTTCAGATGATACTAACACTATTACTGATGAAGATGCATCGGCTTCCTGGTCAGAAGCTGTTGGAGAAGTGACCATTACGCTAACAGTTACAAGATCATCTGATGGTGCCACCGACACAGGTGAATTGGTGTTGCAAGTTGGACCTGTAGAAAAATTAAATAGAGATGTTTATGCTTTTGAAGAATCAGATACTGACATAGATCCTCTTAGTAAATGGTTTCATTGGACACCAAATGATGGTACTGTCTCAACTTCTCTTGAAACATCTGACGGAGCAGATGGCTCATCTCAATCCATAAAATTGACAGCTACAACTGGTTTTGAAGAGTTTCAACTGCGTCCACATGAAAATGGCCCTGAGTTTTTAGTTTCTTTAGAATCAAACAAAAGTTATGTGTTTAGTTTTTATATGAAAGCAAGCCAAGCACTGACATTATCTGAGGTTAGTATTCTAAATGTTAAAAATGATGCTCCTAAAGAAGGTTGGTATACTCCACTTTGGACAGGTGATTCAGAAATTGCTGACCCAGAGGTTGCGACCAGTTGGAAAAAGTTCAGTTATGAATTTACAACTGCTGATCTTACAACTTTTGCTGATGAAGGGTACGCCGATGGAACAGCAGACCACGCAGGTCCTTTTTTCAAACATTTTGGTACTATTTCTGATGGAGAATTAAGTGTTTGGATAGATGAGATCTCACTTAAAGAAAAAGAACAAAATTAAATTTACATAAACTGAATCAAGTGCATAAAACTTACAATCATATCGAAGACTTTCTTATTGATGAGTCATTCAGGAGCTGGGTGAATGATCCCACTCCTGAACTCGAAAAGAAATGGAATGAGTGGCTCGAGTCAAATCGAGACAAAGAAGAGCTTTTTAATCAGGCTATAATGATTGCGAATTCCTTGAAATTTGAGGAATTCAAAGCTGATTCAGGATCAAAGCGACGAATTTTAGAGCAAATAAAGGCATACGAGAAACCCACTTCAAAGACAAAAGCTGCGCTAGGGTTTTGGTATAAAGTTGCCGCAGTCTTAGCCGTAGTAATTAGTACAGCTTCACTGCTTGTTGTGACCGATTATGATTTAGATGATTATCCATCTTTACTTAGCCGTAATAATATTTTGATAAAACAAAATGTTGATGGAGTAAAATCTGAGCATTTACTGTCAGACGGAAGTAAAATCTATCTGAACTCAGGTAGTTCTATTGAATATCCTGAGATATTTTCATCCGGATCCAGGATTGTAAAATTGAAAAAGGGAGAAGCCTTTTTTGAGGTAGCTCATGACTCATTAAGGCCGTTTATAGTACAAACAGCTGAATATGACGTTGAAGTTTTAGGTACGGAATTTAATGTGAATACAAACTCCCATAACTCAAGTACAGCACTTGTGTCCGGAAAGGTCAGATTAAATTTTAATTCTAGTGACTTATCCATGGAATTAGCACCTGGACAGATAGCTACATACGATAAAAATCTGGGAATTTTCGAAACATCTTATTTTGATGTGTTGAAAGTAACTGGCTGGAAAGATGGTTACCTGGTTTTTCAAAATGCATCCTTTGATGAGGTTATAGAAAAACTACGTACATGGTACGGGGTAAAAATATCAGTACGCGTTGATCAACCTGTAACCAACTGGTCGTATACAGGCAGTTTTAAAGATAAAAGTCTTGAAGAGGTACTCCTCAATATGAAAACCCTTCGTCGTTTTGAATATCAAATCAAGGACAATTCCTTGATCATTTCTAACTAAGATATTTCGGACATATTTAAAGGATGATATTATGAAAAAGAACTACATAATAAGGAGGGGTATATCAATTAATTGGTTGAAATTGCCACTTAACATTATTCTGCTTTGTACTATTTTTTCCGGTTTTGCATATGGACAAAGTGATAAATCATTGCATGATGTTAATTTAAGTGCATACGATAGCATGTCCATACAGGAGGTTTTTGAAATCATAGAAGATGAATCAGATTTTTCTTTTTCATATCACTCAAGTGACCTCGATACCATATTAGGTGATATAATTGACTTGAGAGGATTATCTGAACGGAGTGCATATCAGGTCTTAGTTCTAATATCAGATTTAGAGAATCTTAGCTTTAAGAGAAATGATAAAACCATAAACGTATTTCAAGACACCAGTCTTAACAAGCCACTTATCGAGCTTGGGTCATATACTATAAATGGCGTAGTTAAAGATGAATTTGGGGAATTACTTCCAGGAGCAACCGTATACATAAAGGACACCAACATTGGTACTTCCACAAACTCCGAAGGTCAATTTAGTCTAAAAGTACCCGGTGGTGAACGAATATTAGTTATCTCATTTGTTGGTTTGATTACGAAGGAAATTAGTATTTCTCCTGAGACCTCGGAGCTCAATATTGTAATGTCAAGCGATATAGGTTCTCTTGATGAGCTTGTAGTAGTTGGTTATGGCAAGCAAACCAAAGAGTCTATAACGGGGTCCATTTCAAAAATTGAAAGCAGCAGTATTACAGAAACTAAATCAGCGAATCTTGCTAACAGTTTAGCCGGAAGAATACCAGGAGTAGTTATCAATGCAAGAGGTGGAGCACCCGGGCAGGAACAAATTGAAGTATTTATCCGGGGAAAAGCGACTACCGGTGACGCCTCTCCTTTATATGTAATTGACGGAGTTGCAAACAGAGGCTCCTTTGAAAGATTAAATCCTGAAGATATTGAGAGTATATCAATATTGAAGGATGCTTCTGCAGCAATATATGGTGCACAAGCAGCTAATGGGGTCATATTGATTACCACAAAAAGAGGAGCAGAAGGTAAACCGGAGTTCAGCTACAGCAATTCATTTTCTTTGACGCAGCCAGCTAAGCGACAGCAGTTGATGAATGCCCCTCAGTATTTAACCTGGATTGATGAGCAGAACGCCCGAAACAACAGACCCGTCATTTATCAAAATATCATTGAAGATTACAGGAACGGCGAAAATGATCCTAATATATGGGCCAATACTGACTGGTGGGATGTAAGTATGGATGTATGGAGTCCACAGACTCAGCATAATGCAAGTCTTACCGGGGGGTCTGAAAACTTTAAATATTATTTATCCGGACAATATCTATACCAGGACGCTAATTTTATAGGTTCAGCCTTTGGATACAATCAGAGCAATGTTAGATCTAACATTGATGTAACTGTAACCAGTTTTCTGGATGTAGGCTTAGATCTTGCAGGAAGATTTGAAAATAGAGATGGTATAGAAGGAGTGAATGGTTTGATCGAGGGCATTTACAGTATGGCTCCATTTGAATCACCTTATTATGAAAATGGGTTACTAAGAAATACCAGTACGGGAAATATATTACCTGGCATTACGGGTTTAAACGGAGGCTCGGACGCAAATCGACAAGTATATAATACTAAACTCAGTTTAACTTTGAATCTTGATGAGTGGCTTAAAGGTGTTTCATTAGATGGATTTGGGGCTATTGATTTAATAAATCAAGAAAGAAAAGTATTTCAAAAACCCTTTGACATATATTTTCTGAATAGTGATGATATTTACGAAAATCTGCGTGATGAGACAGGTACTATTAGTTTATTTCAACAAACTGATAATGAAACAAGTGAAAGCTATCATGCCCGGTTAAATTACAGCAGGGAATTTGGGAAACACAGCATAGGCGGATTTGTAGCATATGAACAAAATCAGGTAAGTGGAGAATACATATCTGCAACCAGGATTGATCTCGTGTCGGAAGATCTACCTTTTCTGTTTACCGGCTCGGAACAAAATATTGATAACGACGGAAGGGGATGGCAATCTGCAAGGGTAAATTATTTTGGCCGGTTTAACTACGCATTTGATGATAAATACTTTCTTGAATTAACTCTCAGGCACGATGGATCACAGAATTTTAGTCCGGGAGATCGGTTTGGTACTTTTCCTGGGATTTCGGCAGGTTGGAGAATTTCTGAAGAAAACTTTTTTAACTTCGATATAGTATCTGAATTAAAGCTTAGAGCGTCTTGGGGGCAGCTTGGAAACGATAGAGTTAATAGCTTCCAATATCTTCAGATTTATAATGTCGAAACTGCAAGTGTATTTGGTGAAAATCCAAATTTGAGTGTTGGTTTGGTTCCTGGTAGAACGCCAAATCCGAATATTACCTGGGAAACAGCAGAAAAAACAAATGTTGGAGTAGACTTTTCACTCTCCAGAGGCCTTTTGGATGTTACAATTGACTGGTTTTATGAGAAAAGGTCTGATATTCTTGCCCCCAGAAATGCGTCAGTACCCCTTTATTCTGGTATTGAACTTCCTGATGAGAATATTGGGATAACCAATAATAGGGGAATCGAACTATCAATTTTGCACAGAAGCAATGTAAAAAATGATTTCAGATACAGTGTAGGTGGACAGCTTACTTATGCACGTAATGAGATAGAATTTGTTGATGAATCCCCTTTTGTTCCGGAATATCAACAAGTTGAAGGTAGTCCAATAGATTTCTTACTGGTTTACAAAGCGGAAGGCATTTATCAAAATCAGGAAGAAATTAATAAAACACCTCATTTTCCGGATGCAAAGCCTGGCGATGTGCGATTTGCTGATGTTAATGGTGATGGTAAGATAACCGCTGACGACCGAATTTTGTTGCCTTATGGACCTACACCCCGAATAGTATATGGATTTAATGTTGGCGCAAACTGGCGAGGTTTAGAAATTTCTGCCTTTCTGCAAGGACAGCATGGTGCAAAAACTATTTACAGACCATGGGATATTAATCAGGATGAATGGTATTTCGAAAATCGATGGATATCAGAGGATGAAACCCCGAATGCAAAAAGTCCGGCTGCTTGGGATATGTCGAGTAGCACTATCCAAAATGTGTCTACTATATGGGTTAAGGACAATCACTTTTTGAGAATAAAAAATGTTGAACTGGCATATACATTTCCAAAAAAATTCTCTGAGAACCTCAGATTGTCCAATCTCAAATTTAATATGAGTGCTTTTAATTTAGGGTTCATTTACAACTCGGTTGGACTATATGACCCGGAAAGCCGATCCGATACCGGCTGGTATTATCCTCAGCAAAGGGTTATTTCTGCTGGATTGTCTGCAACATTTTAAAAAGGAATTGATCATGAGAAATTTATACATAGCCTTATTTGCTTTAATATTTGTAGCGGGTTCCTGTAATGATATTTTGAATGTTGAACCCTTGGATTCGGTATCAGACTCAAATACATGGAATGATCCTGAACTATTAGAATTGTATGTGAACTCACGTTATGATGAACTGCCTCATGGGTTTGTACAATGGGCTGGTGGCTTAAGGGTCACTTCATTGACAGACGAGTCTTACGATATTCATCAGGGTTCGAGATTAGTCAATAAGTACACTCAAGGGGAGATTACCCCCACCAACATGCATTTGTTTGGCGGTTTTTGGATACAAGCTTATTCAGCGATAAGAAACCTGAATTTATTTCTTGAAAAAGCGGATCCGGAACTTGGAGACCCGGACCGAACTGCACAGCTGATAGCAGAAGTAAGGTTTCTTAGAGCTTGGTTTTATACTGAATTATTTTCCAGATATGGAGAAATCCCACTCTTAGATTATACAGTGTCAGTTGAAGGGGCCAATCAAATATTGGAACGTTCTCCGGTAGCTGAAGTGGTATCCTTTATCGAGAGTGAATTAACTGAAGCTGCAGAAATTTTACCAGAAACATATTCTGGAGAAGATTTTGGTAAAGCAACAAAAGGTGCTTCAATAGCACTTAAAGCCCGGGCTTTATTATATGCTGCCAGTCCACTTTTTGGAAACAGTACTACTGATGAATGGCAAAAAGTTGCAGATGCATGCGAGGAGTTATTCGATCTTGATGTTTACTCATTATCTGAAGACTATCAAGCAATGTTTTTGGATGTTCAAAATCCTGAAATCATTTTTTTTAAACAATTTTCTCAAGTAAGAGGTCCAGAGATAAATTTCGAAATGGGATATTACATGCCATCAGGTGGGCATAATATTGATGAATGGAGATTGCCTAATGGAAATAACGGATGGTCTCAAGAAAACCCGTTGATGAATTTAATTGATGTATATGAGACCACTGGGGGAGAGATTCCTGTTCTTGGTTATACTGGTAATGAAAATGATCTGAGCCCTGTTTTGAACTCTAATGCTGTCCAGTACGATCCTGCTAATCCTTATGATAATAGGGATCCGCGTTTATCCTATTCTGTTGTATATGATGGATCTATGATAAACGACAGAGAGGTTGAATTCTGGGAATGTGGTACCGACAGCAGGTGTGATGAGGTAGATTCTTGGTGGAATGGTCCGCTTATTGATCATACCATCAGAAAAGGGCTGGATCTTGACTGGCAAACAGGTACAGGACTAAATAGCAATACTCCTTATATATACATGAGGTTGGCTGAATTTTATCTTACTTACGCTGAAGCACAATTTCATTTAGGTAATACAGGAACAGCAGAAGAATATGTAAATAGAGTGCGATCCAGACCTGGAGTTAATATGCCGCCGATTGAATCTTCACAAACCGGGTCTGATTTACTTACTAAAATAAAACACGAGAGAAAGGTTGAGTTAGCATTTGAGGGTAATCGCTGGTACGATGCCCGGAGATGGCTTGATGCAGAAACTGAATTTTCTGAAGATGCTGTAGGCCTCGAAGTGATAAGAGATGAAGTAACAGGAGATAAAAGCTACCGGTATTTTGTGCAGCAACAGCGTTCATTTCCTTCAAGTCATTATCTATTTCCTATTCCTAATGAAGAAATTAATAAAACCAATTGGACTCAAAACCCTGGTTACTAGTCAACTTCAATAAAATACACATGACTCAATTTCCTGATAAGATGTTTTTATTATTGATTGCCCAATTGCTCCTGATTTCTTTTGCCTGTACCTCAGGTGGTGGTCCAACGGATGTATCGATTGAAAATGATGAACTGATATCAGAAGTGGATTCTGCAGGCTTTAATACGGGAATTCTGCTTTACAATTCAGATCAGGGTAAGGAGTTCTGGACAGAATTAAACACTCAGGTCAGGCCCTATAATTTTGACAACGCAAAGGTTGTGCACAAACGGAAATTTAATTCCGATAATCCCTATCTCGAACTAACCGCTGAAGGAGGAGAGGGCGCCTATGGAGTGAGAATGTCTGTTTTTAAAACATTGTTTGATGACCGTACACTTCCAACTGAGTTGGCAGACCGAGTAAATGGATTGAGCTTTAACGCCTTTGCTTTTGAAGATGACACACTATTTGCGGAAGTATTAGATGCAAACAATAATGTGATCTCTGAAATGGTATTTGAACTCGAAGCCTGGAAAATCAAGACTTACGTCTTACCATTCGAAAGCCTAAGTGCAAAAGAAATTTTGATTTACTCCAATAAAAGTAATTCAGAAACTGATAGCCGCTTTGGTATAGATGATGTGTACCTGAAAACCAAAGACGGAGATAAGTTCAACCCACCGGTATCAGATACTGAATTTTTGACCTGGCTGAAACAAGCATCATTCAACTTCTTTGATTGGAATTATGAGCAACTTACAGTGGACAAGGGGATCATACTTGAATCCTACACAGATGACGAAAAAATATCTCTATCAGGAATTGGATATGCTTATGCCATTTACATCCTTGCTGCAGAAGAAGGATATATAACCCCTGAGGAGGCTAAGAACCGTGTTAAATCTATGCTTCAATGGCAAGAAGATCAAAACTGGTTTGATGGTTCGGGAGGTTGGAATGGATTTCCTCATCACTATTTCAAAAAAGATGGTTCCTATCTCTGGAATGATGTAAGCACGATCGATTGGGCTATTTGTGCTGCGGGAATACGGGTTGTAAAGCAATATTATTCCAACGATCAGGAAATAAATGCTTTAGCAGAATCTCTTTTATCAAGACCCGATTGGAATACAGCTTTGGCCGAGGATACTAAGATAGCAATGGGATTTAATGAAGAGGGTGAAATAAATGATTTTCGCTGGGGACTGGCATTTTCCGAGGAAACTGAGATCGTATATTTGGAAGCGGTTGCATCGGGTGATTTGGATCCTTCTGTTTTTGATGCGATAGTTCGAGAGAGAAAAGACGGTTTTTATCCAAGTTGGTTTGGAGCAGGGTTTACTTATAACTGGTTGCAGCTTTGGACGGGGCCGATGGAGCCATATAAAACCAATTCCATAGAAGCATATAACGTTGATGCTTCGACATGTTACGAAAAGTTTGGAGTTGCAGTAATGGGATTAACAGCCTGTTCAACTATAAAGGAAGAATATGGTAATAGTTTTTTTAATTGGAATGAATACATCAGTAACCAGGGTGGATTAATCAGGCTACATACTGGAAGCGTGATTCAAATTTCGCCAGCTTCCTATGGTGCAGCCCTTGCTCTTCCTTTTACTTATGATAAAGCTGTAACGGCACTTCGAGAATTTACTGACATGGGGTATTATCATGAGTACCTGGGCTTGCCAGATAATGTACGAATGCGGAACATCCCTAATGATTTACCATCAGCGCCTAACTGGGATACATATGATATCAATATTGGACCAATGATTATGGCAATAGAACAAATAGGCCAAAATAGAATAGCAAATCTATATCAATCAGATCCCAGAATTGCTTCCGCACTACCTGATCTTATTGATTCTTTTCCTGATAACTAATGATTGTAGATTAATAAACTGAGGATCACAGTAGATAAATTTGAAGGTGGCATATGGAGAGCTTAACTCAAACTATAGATGATTTCTATTTCTATTTCTATTGATGCTTAAAATGTTTGAATATATCCGATGAGAAGCTAGTTCATTCGATAATTTCCTAAATGTTCAGGCATATTTTACAAATGATTTAATGTCATTCTGATTTGAGCCGCCCTAAATAATATGATACAGTAGCTAAAATCTTGAAACTTATTTACAGCATCTGTTTGGCTTTATTGCTACTCAAAACCACCAAAGTCAAAGTATCAGATTATTTATTCAGGTGGTTTCATCCTATCTGGTATGATTATCATGGCTGAAGGCAATTTTTACTCAACTAAAAATAACTCTATAAATAGGGGAATATATCTATGAACAACGTTACAAAGTTTTTGGTGTTATTAACTTTATTTGGTTTGCTAATTTCAGTAAATACGGAAGCTCAAGATACATCACACGTCTACAATGATACGACCTCATCGGGGATGTTTTTCCAGGGGAATGGTGCTGAAGTTACTAATCCGGTGTCGGACGAGGTAAATTCAAGTTCCGACGTTGCGATGTCTGGCACCGGTGGTACCTGGCAACAGATCCAGTACTTCCCGACCTATACACCCGAAAGTGGTGATAAGCTGTTTTTCTCCGTGCACAACCCCAATGGGGCCGGTCCGGGGCAAGTACAGTTTGAGTATGCCTCAGATCCTGGAACGTGGCAGTTTGGAGCAAACGTAACCTATGAAGCTGGATCAGAAACAGGTTGGGTGGAATACAGCGTAGATCTTGACGCTCATGCAGGCAATGAAATAAACAAAATTATCATCATGCCTGCAGGTGACAATTCATCAGCTGTGTACATCGACAATATGTACTTCTCTGATTCCTCGGAAATAGCTACTCCTGCCGAACCAGTTGAAAAACCCCTTTACGTCTACAATGATACGATCTCATCGGGGATGTTTTTCCAGGGGAATGGTGCTGAAGTTACTAATCCGGTGTCG
>CAZVEP010000057.1:0-9594 GCA_964625635.1 uncultured Rhodohalobacter sp. | reverse complement strand
TTCATCAGCTGTGTACATCGACAATATGTACTTCTCTGATTCCTCGGAAATAGCTGTCTCTATAAAGAATGATGGGGATATTGTTAAATCGTTTGAACTAAATCAAAATTATCCAAACCCATTTAACCCAAGCACTAATATTGGGTTTAGTCTGCCATCTACAACTAGCGTCACATTGAAAGTGTATAATTTGTTGGGGCAGGAAGTTGCTACACTTATTGATGGAGCAAAAATGAACATTGGAACACATTCTGTGTTATTCGATGCAGGTTCACTTTCTTCTGGAGTTTATTTCTTCCGAATAGAGGCCGGTAATTTCAACAGCACTAAGCAAATGATGCTTATTAAATAGAATTAAAATATTGAATCATGACGCAGGTACTAATTGTAGTACCTGCGTTAATTATTCAATGAGTCTCACTAGTCCTTTTATAGATGGAGCCAAAACAATTAAAAATTGGCATTTATAACCGAACTTACTTTGAAACAATTATTCTTTAAGAATCATAAGCTGACACTTCACATGTGTTCACTCTAATCAAAAAACGATATGCTAAAAAAATTATATCTACTAATCACGATTTTAATACTATGCGTTTCATCTGTTGAAGCACAGAAAACGAGTATTTCCGAAATAAAAAATGGCCAGTTATGGGTTGAAGGTAGTCCTCATTTAATGATAGCTGGAGAACTGCATAATTCTTCCGCCTCATCTGTTGAATACATGGAATCATTATGGCCTAAACTCAAAAGCTTAAATCTGAATACGGTTCTGGCCACAATTACCTGGGATCAGTTCGAGCCAAAGGAGGGGGAGTATGACTTCGAAATGATTGACTATCTGATCTCGAGTTCCGAAGAAAATGGTATGAAGCTGGTTGTCGTTTGGTTTGGATCCTGGAAAAATGGTGAATCAAGTTATATACCTTTATGGGTTAAAATGGATACAAATCGATTTCCCAGGGTAGTTACTGAAGATGGCAAACAAATTGAAACGCTATCAGTGTTTTCTGAAGAATCAAAAAATGCCGATAAAGAAGCTTTTACGGCACTAATGAATCGGATTAAGGAACAGGATAAAAATAATACTGTGATTATGGTCCAGCCGGAAAATGAAGTAGGTATTTTTCAAGATATTGATTATCGCAAAGAAGCTCTTGAAGCTTACAACGATGATGTTCCGAAAGAGTTGATTTATTATATGAATGAAAATAATGAGATTCTAAAGGAGGAACTTAAATCGGTATGGGAAGCTGCAGGTAAAAAGACCTCAGGTACATGGAAAGATGTTTTCGGAGATAATCCACAATCAAAAGAGTTTTTTATGGCATGGCACTATGCTGAATACATAAATGAAATTGCAGAATCAGGAAGGGCAGTGTTTGATCTACCCATGTTTGTTAATGCCTGGATTGTTCAGCAACCGGATGATTTACCCGGAGTGTATCCAAACGGAGGGCCGGTATCACGAGTATTGGACATTTATAAAGCTGCAGCCCCATCTATAGATGTGGTTTCGCCAGACATCTATCTCCCTAATTATAAAGAAATTTACGAGATGTATTATAGGGAAGATGATAACCCGCTACTTGTACCAGAATCCACATTAGATGCAGCCCGGGCTTTTTATGCTTTTGCTGAATATAATGCAATTTGCTATTCACCTTTTGGGGTAGAAGATGGTGCAGGTGATATTCTTTTTTCCGAATCCTATGGAGTATTACAGGAGTTAGAACCTATTATTGCAAAATACCAGCGCACTGGAAAAATGAGGGGGATCCACCTAACTCAAGATTTTCAGGATGATGTGAAATACATAGATGGTTTCGAAGTAAACCTCAAAATTCAGGACCCTAATAAACCGGCTTACGGATTGATTATAAAGACGAGTGAAAAAGAGTTTTTGGTGTCTGGTATGAACTTCAAAGCTAACTTTACTAAAAATGTTGGCAACAACATCCATTATATAGGAAAAGTCACAGAAGGAAGATATGAAGAAGGAAGATGGGTTGAAACAAGGTGGCTTAATGGAGATGAAACCTTCCATAATTCATTGTTAAGAGCTCTTGGGAGAAGGGTGGTATCTGAAGCAACATATGAAAGCAAGGAAACAAATTTTAACCTTGCCGAAGATGAGCAATTTGTTTATTCGCCTGGAGGTAAAAATACAACGGATATTCCAGGTATTTATAAAGTAATATTGTATGAACGGCCAAATAAGTAATCATAATGACTACTTGCAAACTAGTATAAGGTAAACAAGGAAACTGATGCCAGTTGAGGAAAAACGAATAATTAATACTGAATTACCTGTCAACAAATTAGATTTTCGAACTACCATTAGAGGTAAGAAGACTGATCTGTATTTTTTAGAAAGTGATTTCGGAATCAAAGTGGCAGTTACTAATCTTGGTGGGCGGGTTGTCAGTATAATGGTCCCGGATAGAAATGGTAATTATGCTGATGTTTCTTTAGGAATGAAAGATATAAAAGCTTACCTGAATGCTAATGAACCCTATTATGGAGCTTTAATTGGGAGGGTTGCAAATAGAATTGCAAATGGAAAGTTTTCATTAGATGGGATCGAATATTGCTTAAATCAAAATAACAAATCGAACAGTTTGCATGGCGGACCAAACGGTTTTCATAATGTAGTATGGGATGCTTATCAAATAGATAGTAAGAATCTGAAGCTCATTTATATTTCAGTAGATGGGGAAGAAGGTTTTCCAGGTAGGCTATTTGTTGAAGTCACCTATTCTCTTACAGATGAATTCGGTCTCAGGATAGAATACAGTGCAAATACAGATAAGAAAACTCTTGTAAATTTTACCAATCATACATTTTTCAATCTAAAAGGGGAAGCAAAAGGATCTATTAATGATCATGTCTTAACAATCTATGCTGATAGGTATACGCCGGTGGACTCCCTATCTAATCCTACCGGTGAAGTTGTTAAAGTTGAAGGAACTCCTTTTGACTTCCGTACTGCAACCAAAATTGGTACTCGAATTGAAAACAGTCATCCCCAATTAGAATTTACAAATGGCTACGATCATAATTATGTACTCAACAAAGAAAAAGAACTAAGCCTGGCAGCGATAGTATTCGAGCCTATATCAGGTCGGAAAATGGAGCTTTATACCACTGAACCGGGAATGCAATTTTATAGTGGAAATTTCATGAAAGGTGAGGATATAGGAAAATTTAATAAAAAATTTAAATTCCGGGAGGCTTTTTGCCTGGAACCACAACATTATCCGAATACACCCAATCAAGCCAATTTTCCTTCTATCGAATTAGAACCGGGTGAGATTTATAAAACTAGTTCAATATATAAGTTTAGTATAGAATGATAGAAGCAAATGCTACCGGAATATTATCAGAAAGGGTCTACATAAAATTTCTTTCAAAATATGAGCGAGAACCCATTCTCATTCAATCTCCGGGTAGGGTGAATTTGATCGGGGAGCATACTGATTATAACGATGGATTTGTACTTGCGGCCGCTATTGATAAAACTATAGTTTTAGCTATTTGCCCAAACAACCTCAATAAGATACGGGCTTATTCCATTGATATGGATGAGTCTGAAGAGTTTGACATTGAGGACCTTCACCAAAGCGAAAAGCACTGGGCCAACTTTATTAAAGGTGCGGTAAGTGAAGTTCAGAAAGATGGTTACGAGCCGCGTGGATTTGATGTGGTTTTTGGCGGAGATATCCCCATTGGGGCCGGACTTTCGTCTTCTGCCGCTTTAGAGGGAGCTTTGTTATTTGGTATGGAGGAACTATTTGGTTTTGGGTTGAGCCGGAAGCAAATGGCATTGATCGGCCAACGCACGGAGCACAACCACGTAGGGGTAAAGTGTGGAATTATGGATCAATTCATCAATTTGCACGGTGAATCGAATAAAGTTCTAAAACTGGATTGCCGGTTTTTGGATTATAAATTGTATCCGTTTGAACGGGATGATATTAAGATCGTGCTCTGCAACTCCAAAGTGAATCACAATCTGGCCGATTCACAGTACAATATTCGTCGGGAGCAGTGTGAGGAAGGGGTTCAGACCCTGAAACATTACAAACCTGAAATTTTGAAACTTCGAGATGTACCCATGAAAACTTTAAAGAGACACGAGGAGGAAATGGATGCGGTTGTTTATCGGCGCTGTAAATATGTACTGGAGGAAAATCAGCGGGTGCATGATGCCTGCGACGACCTGGAAAAAGGTGATTTTGAATCCTTTGGAAAACGGATGTTTCAATCCCATGAAGGCTTGAGCAAAGATTATGAAGTCAGCTGTGAGAATCTCGATATCCTGGTTGAGATCGCGAAAGGACAGCCCGGACTCATAGGTTCTAGGATGATGGGCGGAGGCTTCGGAGGCTGCACCATTAACTTGGTTGAAGAAGAGTATGTCGATCAGTTTGAGAAAATCATTGCACAAGAGTATCGAGCAAAAACAGGTATGAAGCCTGAGATATATATCACTCAAATCAATTCAGGAACAAAAGTATTGGGTAAGTAAGTCATGAGGATAGATTTTGACAAACATCCGCATCGAAGACTGAACATTTTGACCGGGGAATGGGTGCAGGTTTCACCCCACCGCACCAAGCGCCCCTGGCAGGGACAAGAAGAAGATGCTGCTGGAGAAAAAAAGCCCAAATATGATCCAAATTGCTACTTATGTCCTGGAAATGACCGAGTAGGAGATGCCTCCAATCCGGAGTATAAATCAACCTTTTCATTTAAAAATGATTTCAGCGCTCTCCTTCCTGATAGCTATAATGAAGAAGTAAATGATAGTGACCTGCTGATCTCAAAAGGAGAGAGAGGGATGTGTAAAGTTATCTGCTTTTCTCCCCGTCATGATCTGACACTACCGGAACTGGAACAGTCTCAGGTAAAAGAAGTAATCGATCTTTGCGTGAATGAATACCGGGAATTGGGTAATAAAGATTTCATCAATTATGTGCAAATCTTTGAGAACAAAGGAGAAGTAATGGGTTGTAGTAATCCACATCCTCATGGACAGATCTGGGCTCAGGAAACTGTTCCAGATGAACCGGCTAAAGAGCTCCTCCAATTCAAAAAATACTATGAAACCCATGGGAGAACTCTGTTATCTGATTATTTAAAACTTGAGTTTGAACGCAAAGAACGACTTGTGGTTGAAAACGAACACTTTGCGGTACTCGTCCCTTTTTGGGCTTTCTGGCCATTTGAAACGCTGGTGATCAGCAAGCGTCCGTTTGCAAGATTGACGGATATGACCGAAGCTGATAAAACCGGTCTTGCCGATATTATTCGAAAGATAACGATCAAATACGATAATGTATTCAACGTCTCCTTTCCCTATTCAGCCGGTCACCATCCTGCACCCACCGATGGCGAAGAACATCCTGAATGGCATTATCATATGCATTTTTACCCTCCACTTCTTCGGTCAGCTACTATTAAAAAATTTAGGGTGGGATATGAAATGCTGGCTAGTCCTCAGCGGGATATTACAGCTGAATACAGTGCGACTTTGTTAAGGGAGTTGCCGGATGTTCACTATAGTAAGACTCATAATTAATATAAATCTTACCTCACTTATAAACATCTAATAGTTTTTTAATGGCTTTAATAGATATCATTGTTTTTACTGCCTACTGTTTACTCATTGTTGGGATTGGTCTTTGGGTTTCAAGAGATAAAAAAGGGCATCAAAAAAATGCCGAAGACTATTTTCTTGCCGGGAAATCTCTTCCATGGTGGGCTATCGGGGCGTCGCTGATCGCTGCCAATATCTCTGCTGAGCAGATCATCGGGATGTCCGGATCTGGTTTTGCAGTCGGGCTGGCAATAGCATCATATGAATGGATGGCGGCCATCACGCTACTTATCGTCGGGAAGTACCTGCTGCCGATTTTCATTGAAAAAAAATTATATACTATTCCGGAGTTTATAGAACACCGATACAATACAACCCTCAAAACTATTTTAGCCGTTTTTTGGATCGCTCTGTTCGTATTTGTTAACCTTACCACGGTGATCTTCCTGGGGGCAAAAGCCCTTGATACGATCATGGGAACCGGAGATGGAAGCTTGCTAATCTATGCATTGATAGGACTTGCATTGATCGCTGCAGCTTATTCACTTTATGGAGGATTATCTGCTGTGGCGTGGACGGATGTTATGCAGGTAGGCTTACTCATCCTGGGTGGATTTGTAACAACCTTTGTTGCACTAAATAACATCACTCCGGAGGGCGGGATCTTCAATGGTTTTGCTCATCTGTATGATGTGGCCGGGGATAAATTTCATATGATCCTGGATCGGGATAATCCCGAATTTCAGAATTTGCCGGGCATCGCGGTTTTAATTGGCGGCTTATGGGTAGCCAATTTGTATTACTGGGGATTCAATCAGTATATCATTCAGCGAACACTGGCTGCAAAATCCCTTAAAGAAGCTCAGAAAGGAATCATCTTTGCTGCATTTCTGAAATTACTGATCCCGCTGATCGTGGTTATTCCCGGTATCATCGTGTATGTACTTTATGTTCAGCCGGAAGGTACTACTCAGATTCCGGGAATCTTTGATACATTCACAAGGCCTGATGGCGGTATCCGATACGATAATGCTTATCCTTGGCTGATCAGCGTTTTCTTATCTCCGGGGTTTAAAGGACTGGTCGTGGCTGCTCTTGCCGCAGCTATTGTTTCTTCGCTTGCTTCCATGCTGAATTCGGTGGCTACGATCTTTACCATGGATATCTATCGGCCATACATCAACAAAAACGCCACAGATAGACAAACGGTGAACATGGGTCGAATTACAGCTGCAGTCGCCCTTGTAACTTGTGTACTGATTGCCCCACAGCTTGAAAATGTGCCTCAGGTTTTTCAGTATATACAGGAATATACCGGTGTAGTAAGCCCGGGGATCCTGGCTGTATTTATCATGGGATTATTTTGGAAAAAGACCACCACAAAAGGTGCTATCTATGGAGTGCTGTCATCAATCGTTATCGCCCTGTTGTTAAAGATCCCGGCACTTCAACTTCCATTCCTTGATCAAATGTATTACACATTAATTCTTACTATCGTGATCATTGCCGGTGTGAGTTTGACCACTAACCAGTATGATGAAGATCCAAAGGCTATTCATACCACAGCGGAGACCTTCAAAACAGGTCCTTCATTTAATATCGGTGCCTACGCCATCCTGATCATCACGGCGGTACTTTATGCCATTTTTTGGTAAATATCTCTTAATAATTAATCTCATTTCAAAACTTTCGTAACCCATGCCCGACTAACCCCAAACATCCTTGCAAGCTCGGCTTTGTTTTTTACTATCCCCGATTTTAGCAATTTCCGGTATATTGTAGCTTGTTCTGCACGACTTTTTTTTCCTCTTTTTTTCTTGGGGGGAGTTAACATTTTCAGCTGTTAACAATAAGTTCGCACCTTCCAGAAATGGGTAATTTTCGGCCATTTTCGACCAATCAATTTCAAGTAAAATTCCATTCGGACCTCTATTTACGACCCTAACAGCCCATTTTACACGAAAAAAAGTTCGCATATCCGCAACTGTCGGGGAGCCAAGCGCTACAAAGGTGCGAAATTTCAAAGGTTTCGCACCTTTTTTACATCCATTGTCAGCTTCTATATTCCTGAAGAGCGCCTGAATATAGAAGAGTAACTACTATTTATGGTAAGTGCAGTTTCATGCCTTCATGCGTGGCCTTGAATCCAAGGGACATGTAAAAACGAATGGCATCGGGACGTTTTTTGTCAGTGGTCAACTGCAATACATGGGTGTTTCTTGTTTGGGCACGTTGAATAGCCCATTCAAAGATAGCTGTCCCAATTCCTTCGCCGCGATGATCTTTACGCACTCGCACTCCTTCAATTTGTGCGCGAAGGCCTCCTTGATACGTCAAGCTGGGAATGAAGGTCATCTGGAAAACACCGAAAACCTGGCCTGATTGGTTGTGAACTACTATTAATTCTTGGTTGCTGTCATCATCGATTCGGTCAAAGGCATTTAGATACTCCTTGGGCAATGGGTTAGTGTAATTTTCCCGTTTACTCCCCAATGCATCGTCCGCTATCATTTCAACAATGGCAGGCAGGTCATTCCGTGTAGCTTTTCTGAATAGTACGCTCAAACTCATGACTGCCTGTCGTGAATATTCTTCAATAAACGCTCTTTTATGGGTCTGAAATCGATCCAGTATATACTTCCTGTTTCATCATCGCCCCGATGAAAAAACAGGTACTTTCCATCAGGAGATACACTGGGGCACATTTCTGTTTGCTTCGTATTTATTTCAGGTCCCAAATTATTCGCTTCCGACCAGCTTCCATTTACCTTAAAACTGATATACAGATCATTCTCTCCGAAGCCGGACTCTTTTTCGCCATCATAGATGATGTAGCTCTCGTCCGGTGCAATGTAGGGATGAGCGATCCATGAACTGGGAAAATTTATGTTTTCGTCCATCTTTTGAACGTCTGCATATTCATCATTCTTGCTGTTCGAATAATAAATACCTCCATCCGCAATGGGCTCACCTTCTTCCATTGAGGTGAAATACAGATTGCCGTTCTGGGAAGAAGTCAGGTACATGACAAAGCGATCTTTGAAAGGGGATTCCAGCGGTACGGGGCGACTCCAGCCGGTTTCTGTTCGTTCACTGTACCACTGATAGAGTCCTTTTGCATAGAGCGTATCCTCAAGAGGTCGGGTACTTCCAAAATACAGCCGGTTTCCGTCCGGGGAGACATGAGGTTCAAAATCCCAGCCCTCATCTGAGGGTAAAAAGGCTGGTTCGGGAGTTGACCAAGCGCCATCCATAAAATTCATGATGTAGATGGCATTGTTTTCTCCGGGATTTCTTCTGGTGAAGAAGATTTCGTCCATCTCTGGATTGGAGGTGATCGCAAACTCGTAACCATCCGTAGAAATGATGCCTTCTCCAAAAATGGAGGCGGAATCGCTGGGAATTTGATTGCTAAAAAGATGCAGTGGAGAATCTGTATGATCCTGACAAGAAGTGAATAGGATTTTCAGAACGACGAATATGGTTAAGGATTTTAAGTTCATGTTAACTTTTTAAAGTGACAGTAATTGTAAGACAATGATGATACTGAAGACCACCAGCTGTGGAATGGCCACCGAAAAAACTTCCCGATGAATACTTGCCATAAGCACGAAGCTGGTGACGAAGTTGATCAGCACAATGCCCACCGGGAAATACGCGGAAATACCAGGTAATTGGATGATTTCCATTGACACCAACACCTGAATGATACCGACGGCGAATAGCAAGATTCCACCCTGGTAGATCATGATTCGCAACGAGCCGATAATGATGGGATCATCGGTGATTTTTTTGAGAGCCGGTATTTGTTGCTGCTCTCCGTACACGATATGTGCAAAGCTTATCAGTGTGATAATAAATCCCGCAGCTAATCCCATACATTTTTGTAATTAAACAGTTTATTCATCAATGGATTTCTGCTTTTTTGGAAACTGAAGGATCCCAGACTCCT
Organism: uncultured Rhodohalobacter sp.; assembly: GCA_964625635.1. Taxonomy (GTDB): domain Bacteria; phylum Bacteroidota; class Rhodothermia; order Balneolales; family Balneolaceae; genus SW132. The sequence continues at coordinate 40 of CAZVEP010000057.1, read as the reverse complement.
GTCTCAGCGGTTTCTGAAGCAAATTCAGAGAAATCTTTGG
>CAZVEP010000056.1:9089-21369 GCA_964625635.1 uncultured Rhodohalobacter sp. | reverse complement strand
GATTAAGACGGCGTGTTCCCGGCTTAATCTGAGGGGTGTCAGCCGAGTTCATCACCACCCACCCATCATGCAAAATAGGTGATATTATTTTCACCCATAGCTAAGGTATTTTTTCGTTAATTTTAGATGTTTGATGGAGTAAAGTTCACGACCATAAACCTAATGTAACAGGCTATGAATCGACCTGATTTTTCAAAAATTGACTATCTGCCTTCCAAGAGTGATGCAAAAGCCGACCCTTCAGAACTAACCCCGCATGAAGCATCGTCTCAGAATGGGGAAAGCACCTGGGAAACGCCTGAAAAAATTCCGGTGAAAAAACATTTCGGAAAAAAAGATATTTCAGATCTCGACCACCTCGAGTTTGCTGCCGGGATTCCGCCCTATTTGCGAGGGCCTTATGCCTCGATGTATGCTGTTCGGCCCTGGACCATTCGGCAGTACGCGGGATTTTCTACGGCAGAAGAATCAAATGCTTTTTACCGCCGAAACCTGGCGGCTGGTCAAAAAGGCCTCTCCGTCGCATTCGACCTGGCCACCCATCGGGGGTATGATTCAGATCACCCAAGAGTAACGGGTGATGTCGGTAAAGCCGGCGTGGCGATCGACTCCATCCTGGATATGAAAATACTGTTTGATCAAATTCCCCTGGATGAGATGTCTGTCTCTATGACTATGAATGGGGCCGTTATTCCCGTGATGGCATTCTACATTGTCGCAGCTGAGGAGCAGGGCGTACCTCCCGAAAAACTGACCGGAACCATTCAGAATGATATTCTTAAAGAATTTATGGTTCGTAACACGTACATCTATCCGCCGGAACCATCAATGCGGATTATCGGGGATATTTTTGCCTACACCTCCGAAAAAATGCCAAGATTTAACTCTATTAGCGTAAGCGGCTACCACATGCACGAGGCTGGTGCAACGGCCGATATTGAGCTGGCATATACTCTGGCTGATGCGGTTGAGTACGTTCGAACGGGGATCAAAACCGGATTGGATGTCGATAAATTTGCCCCTAGAATTTCTTTCTTCTGGGGCATCGGGATGAACCACTTTATGGAAATTGCGAAGATGCGCGCAGGCCGAATGCTTTGGGCCAAACTTATGAAACAGTTCAATCCAAAGAATCCTAAGTCGCTCTCCCTGCGGACACACAGCCAGACCTCCGGCTATAGTCTTACTGAACAGGATCCGTTTAATAACGTGGCGCGAACAACCATTGAGGCCTTGGCTGCTACACTCGGCCACACTCAGTCGCTCCACACCAACGCACTTGATGAGGCCATTGCCCTGCCGACTGATTTTTCGGCCCGGATTGCCCGAAATACACAGATTTATCTTCAGGAAGAAACAGGTATCACCAAGGCCGTTGACCCATGGGCTGGTTCTTATTATGTGGAGTACCTCACCGGCCAGATCGCACGAAAAGCGTGGGAACGGATCGAAGAGGTTGAGGAGCTGGGCGGCATGGCAAAAGCTATAGAATCCGGCGTGCCGAAAATGAGGATTGAAGAAGCTGCCGCCCGTAAGCAGGCCCGTATTGATAACAAAAAGGACGTGATTGTTGGCGTAAACAAATATCGCCTCGATAAAGAAGCTCCAATCGATATATTGGAAGTAGACAATGAAAAAGTACGGCAATCTCAAATCAAACGGCTTGAAAAACTGAGGGCTGAACGTGATGATGAAGAGGTTCAGAAATCACTGAAAGCAATAACCCATGCAGCTGAATCAGGCAGCGGTAACCTGTTGGCTCTGGCAGTTGAAGCAGCCAGACACCGCGCAACACTCGGTGAGATTTCCGATGCGATGGAAGAGGTATTCGGGCGTTACCAGGCAACCATAAAATCAATATCCGGCGTGTACTCATCAGAAATAGACAACGACGACTCATTTAAGAAAGCACAGCAGATGGCAGATGAATTTGCTGAACAGGAAGGACGGCGCCCCCGGATCATGGTTGCTAAAATGGGTCAGGATGGTCACGATCGGGGAGCCAAGGTAATTTCCACAAGCTTTGCTGATCTTGGCTTTGATGTAGACATCGGCCCGCTGTTCCAAACACCCGAAGAAGCCGCCAAACAGGCGGTTGAGAATGACGTTCATATTCTGGGTGTATCGAGCCTTGCAGCCGGCCATAAATCACTCGTTCCGCAAGTCCTGGAAGAACTCGAAAAGCTTGGCCGTGAAGATATCATGGTGATTGTTGGCGGTGTAATCCCCAATCAGGACTACCAGTTTTTATATGATAAAGGTGTTGCAGCTGTCTTTGGCCCCGGAACGGTCATCTCCGATGCGGCACAGAAGATTCTGGGAATATTGATCGATAGTAACCACAAAGATCACTAAGGGTGGCTTTGTTGGAACACACCCCTCGTATGCTTTGCTGCGCTTTACGCTCTCAGCATTACTTTTCCCCTCTCGAGAGGGGACAGAAAGATCTCGTTCAGAGATCATTCAGGGGTGTGTTTGAAATGTTCACGGATTTGTCCAATTTATCAATCCCAAATATTATCTCGTTTACTCAACACCCCTCGCCATCTGTTCTTAACGATCAGAAAGATTTCCCCTCGAGGGGAGATATATTTCAATACAATTAAACCCATTGTGCAAACCTTTGATACCTTTGTGGTTAATCTATGACAAAACCCAACGACAAATCACTTTCAATTAACAAAGGATCTGATCAAACGGAACCGGTGAATCCGAATTACAGGATCAGGAAGTCGGGCAGGCTGACCCGTAAAGATTATGTTGATGGGATAAAGAGTGGTAATCGCACGGTTCTCTCAAAGGCAATTACTCTCATTGAGAGTTCTAAATCAGCTAACAGAGAGCTTGGCCAGGAGATTCTTGAAGAGGTTATGCCACTCACCGGGAATTCTGTAAGGATTGGGATTACCGGCGTGCCGGGTGTTGGGAAAAGCACATTTATTGAAGCAATCGGAAACCGATTTCTGGATGACGGCGAGAAACTTGCTGTCCTCGCCATTGACCCAACCAGCTCACGCACCAAAGGAAGTATCCTGGGTGATAAAACCCGCATGGCAACTCTATCCAATCACAATAATGCATACATCCGGCCCTCGCCCACTTCCGGTACACTTGGCGGCGTAGCACGTACGTCGAGGGAGACTATGCTGCTGTGTGAGGCAGCCGGATTTACAACGATCTTTATTGAAACCGTCGGTGTAGGTCAGTCAGAAACCACCGTTCACAATATGGTGGACATGTTTTTGCTGCTGATGCTTGCCGGGGCCGGAGATGAGCTTCAGGGCATCAAACGGGGCATTATGGAAATGGCCGACCTTATCGCTATTAATAAAGCAGAAAAAAACAACCTGGCAGAAGCCAAGCGTGCGCGTCAAGAGTACAAAAATGCACTATCACTTTATCCACCTTCTCCCTCAGGGTGGAAAGCACCTGTCGTCACCTGCTCAGCTCTCAATGATGTCGGCCTGGATGTGGTACAGAACACAATCACCGACTACCTTAAGCACATTAAAGAAACCGGATATTTTAAGGACCAACGCACGGAACAAACCGCATGGTGGATGCATGAAACCATCAGGGAAAAACTGACCTCTGAGTTCTATGAAGACAAGCGTGTGAAAGAAAAGCTGAGTGATATTGAACAGCAGGTCAACCGGGGTGAGATTAGTTCATTTGCTGCGGCAGAGAGATTGATTGCGCTTTACAAAAACAGCTGAATTATTTTACTATAGGGTTACCACATCAACAACACACATGTTCTGAAGCGATGCTAATTGTCAGGTACTCTTAATTTAACATCACTTCATTTCAAGCTCGGCCTTCTCACTGCTGAATCCCACATCCTCTTCGTCCACAATTCCCAGTGCTTTTTCCATTTCGGAACGTAATTTCTGGATTGACAGACCACTTGTCAGATCACCATTGCGGGCAATGGAAATACGTCCGGTTTCTTCTGAGACTATAATAACGAATACATTATTGGTTTCACTGATTCCAACGGCCGCACGGTGCCGGGTTCCAAACACAGATGAGATATTTGGATTTTGTGAGATTGGCAGGTAGCAGCTGGCGGCCACAATTCTGTTATTTCGAATCACCACGGCTCCGTCATGCAGGGGTGTGTCCCGTTTGAATATAGTTTCGAGCAGTTCAGCCTTAACTGTTGAATCGAGTTTCACACCAAAATCAACCAGATCCTGAAGTGAGGATTTCCTGGCAAAAACAATCAATGCACCTGTTTTTGAGTGGGCCATATTTCGAACCGCTTCAATAACTTCATCAATGGTTTCATCAGACCCAGAGCGTCCTACAAACCGATCAAACGTGGTATTTTGTCCCAGACTATAAAGCAGCTTACGTATTTCAGGCTGAAAAATAATGAACACCGCAAGCACACCAACATCCAGAATACTTCTCAGAATGAAGTTTAAGGTTGTAAACCCAAGCAGGCTCACCAGCAAATTGATAAATATGATAAAGAGAAGTCCTACAGCGGCCTGAATAGCGAATGTGCCCCGAATCCAGCGGTAGAGATAGTACAAAACAAAGGCAATGACCAGTGTCTCAAACAGGTCACGGAATCCAAACTCTAAAAATCCGATAGGTATTGCCATCATGGGGTTTTGGTTGTCTCGTTTTGTATCGCCTTAAAAATTTCAATAGAGTCAGACGCCTCCTGCACGTCGTGAACTCTGAGTATGGATGCACCCTGCATCAGGCAGTGATAGTGCAGCGCCACGGTACCTGCAAGCCGGCCATCTGTGGGACGGTCGTTCAGTAATTTTCCAATAAGAGATTTTCTTGACGCCCCCACCAATATAGGGCAATTGATCTGCAAAAGATTCGGAAGATTGACAATTAACTGAAGATTGTGCTCCGTCGTCTTTCCAAACCCTATACCGGGATCTACGATAATATTATCGACACCTTTATTATTTAAATCAATTTTCGCCTTCATAAGTTCATTGAGGACGTTCTCAACAACATTATCGTAGGTGGGATTAACCTGCATGGTTTTGGGATCGCCCTGGGAATGCATGCAGATATAAGCGGCACCGGTATCAGAACAAAGATCTGCAAAACGGGGCTCTTTCTTGAGTCCACTCACATCGTTTATAATATGGGCGCCGGCATCCAGGGCTCTTTGGGCCACTTCAAATTTTGTCGTATCAATCGAAAAAATAAGATCGGGATGAGCTTTAACAGCACGCTTTATGACAGGAATGGTCCTGGAAAGCTCTTCATCAACCGATACCGGGTCCGACCCAGGGCGGGTAGACTCTCCACCTATATCGATGATTCCGGCTCCTTCTCGAGCCATTTCTTCGATACGGTTTAGTGCCGCATTTTCTGTGTTAAACAAACCGCCGTCTGAAAAGGAATCCGGCGTCGTATTCAGAATTCCCATAACCACCGGCGAACTTAAATCAATAAGAGATCCTCTGCAGCTAAGCGTTCGCTTTTGCGTGCTCCGGGAATTCCTGTCTGTCATGGTCGTGAAGATTTTTCTTTAATCCCACTCCTCTTCTAACAGCTCAAGTTTATCAGTTTTTTCTGCCCAGTCATCTGCATCAGGAAGAGCATCCTGTGTTTCATTGATGATTTTGTCTTCCCAGTTTTCAGCAAGCCGCTCGTTCAGATCAATATAATGTTCCCACTCTTCGGGTACTTCATCGTCCGGATAGATCGCTTCAACGGGACATTCAGACACGCAGGCATCGCAATCAATACATTCAAGGGGATCAATCGTTAAAAAATTCGGGCCTTCACGAAACGCATCAACAGGACAAACAGCAGCGCAATTGGTGTATTTACAGTTTATACAAGGTTCGGTTACAACGTATGCCATGAAAAGAAAATGTTAGAGGTTGATGTACTTTATTCTAAACTACTATTGTATCTGAAATTATATTTAGATGCAAACCAAATGACAGGATCCAAAGGGTCATTAGTAAATGGTAGATGGTAGATAGTTAATGGTTAATGGTAAAAAGATTGGGTCTTGCCTTTTTTCTATCTACTATTGACTATCTACCATTATCCGCTTCACCTCGTTCAGTGTCCCATCATTCTCAGCCGGCTCCAGTTCCAGAATGTGCGCCATCAGCTCATAGAGATTCAGCGCACTAAAAGCAGGGACGGTTTCGCCAGATGGAAACGCAGGCCCGCTTGCGATAAAAATAGTTGCCATTTCAGGTGCCTGATGATCATAGCCATGCATTCCCGCCGGAATTCCCCTGTCCTCGAAAAACTCCCGGCTTGAAATTGAGTACGACACATCCGCAATCATAATTATATCGGGTATACGATAGTGATCGGTAAACCCATACTCTGACGGCAGCTCTTCTTTAAAATACACCCTGTAGTTTTCTTCATCTAGTTTGAGGGCTTGATAAATTTCATCTCTCATTCCCTCATCCGGCTTCAGCATGGCTACCGGACTCCAGTCAATCATCTCAACACGATCCATATCGATCAGGTCATCCAGAAAAATCACCTTCTCTTCCGAAAGCTCCGCCATGCCGTGATCTGATACAACTATCACGTTTAACTGATCGCGCAGACCCGCCTCATCAACCTTCTCCCAAAGGTAACCAAGCAGACTGTCTGCATTCATTACGGCCTGATCGACCTCTGGAGAGTCTGGACCGTAACGGTGTCCGCGGCTATCAACATGACTAAAATAAAGCGTCGACAGATCAGCTTTAACTTCGCCCTCAGGATCGAGCCAGCTGATCACTGAATCGATTCTTGCATAGTTATCAACCGAGCCATCATACTGCTTCCATTTTGTGGGCTGCACACCGTTGATTGACGCTTCAGAACCTGGCCAGAACATAGTTGCGGCGGTTTTACCCTGAAGCTCAGCTGTAATCCAGATCGGCTCTCCCCCCCACCAGCGTTCATCATTGGAGCTGCCATCCGGCGGGCCATAGCTGAATCGTCCGCCAAGGCTGTCATCAGGGAAGCTGTTGGAAATAATGCCGTGGTTTTCAGCAAGCAAACCTGTTACCTGAGAGTAGTGATTTGGAAATGTTTTAGTGGGAAACACCGGGATCAGGTGCTCGGCTTTTGTCCCGTTCGCAATCATTTGATCAAAATTCGGTGTTGGATTTCTGTCGATATACTGGTTCATAAATCCATCGATAGAAATCAAAAGCACTTTCTGGTCTGCGTCAGGAGTAACAACTGAAGATTCTGATCCGCAGCCTGATAAAAGGAAGAGAAAAAAAATAATTGAAAAATTAAAGCTGAACAGCTTATAGGTAGTTTTCATAGTCAGTAATCTGGATAAACAGGTTGTATTGAGACGTTGGATATGCGGCGTTCTGATCTGCGCAAACTGCTTGGCTAATGGCACTTAAATGTTTTATTAGTACCTAAGAGTCTATAAAGGCTGGGGCCGCATGTTTTTATGACCGTTCAAGCATTCTATTCAGCGCCAATACCGCATGCTCACGTATTTCTTCCGGCACCCTAATTTGATTGACAACTTCACCTTTCTCAAGCATCTCCAGGGACCACAGAAGATGTGGCAGGTCGATGCGGTTCATCGTGAGGCATGGGCAAAGAAATGGATTCAAAGATACAATATCTTTATCCGGATTTTCTTTAATCAGTCGGTTCACCAGATTCATTTCCGTTCCGATTGCCCATTTGCTTCCTGCAGGAGCATTTTCAATCGTATCGATTATAAAAGATGTTGATCCATCCATATCGGAGGCCTGAACGACATCGTATGTACATTCAGGATGAACCAGGATCGTAATCTCAGGATCTTTCTTTTTCAGGTTCTCAATATGCTTGATATTAAACTTCTCATGAACAGAACAGTGTCCCTTCCAAAGAATCACTTTTACATCCTGAATATTATCCCCGGTAAACTCAAACCGATGGCCAATCGGATCCCAAACCGCCATTTCATCCAGAGATATTCCGAGATCAAATGCGGTATTGCGGCCAAGATGCTGATCAGGCAGAAACAGGATTCGTTCTTTTTGCGTAAATGCCCACTTCAGCATTTTTTTTGCATTGGATGATGTAACGGTTGCACCACCATTTTTTCCCACAAACGATTTAATAGCTGCTGTTGAATTGACATATGTCAGCGGCAGAATTGTGTCACCAAACGTAGCCTGCATCTCCAGCCAGCCTTGTTCCGTCTGATCGATATCGGCCATATCGGCCATCGAGCAGCCGGCACGCATGTCTGGCAGTATAACTTTTTGATAGTCGTCCGTCAGCATATCTGCCGTTTCAGCCATAAAGTGAACGCCGCAAAAGACAATAAACTCAGCTGCATCCATGGTTGTGCAGATCTGAGCCAGTTTAAGAGAGTCACCCCGGGCATCTGCAAAATCAATCACTTCATCTTTTTGATAGTGATGACCGGGCATAAACAATCTGTCGCCAAACGCCTCCTTGATCTCCGATATACGGTTCCTCATCTCGTCTTCCGACAGAGAACTATATCGTTCCGGGAGTGTAAATGTCTGGTCTTTTTCTAAGAAGTCAAGAGCTTCCATGTATGTGTAGTAGAGTTAATAAGTAGTTAGTATAAGGTCCAATGATTTTGGGCGAATTATTCTCCCCTAAAAAGGGGAGATTAAGAGGGGTGTTCATCACTACTATTCAGTGCCCGTGAACATCCCCCTCAGTCCCCCTTTTCTAAGGGGGAGTTGTTTCCATCATTTCAAAAATTCTGTAATCATAAAATTCATCCGGCCTCATTCTTTATCGTACCGCTCAGCACAAAACTGATATCAAGGGCGGTTACTGAATGTGTAACAGAACCCAGTGAAATATAGTGCGCTCCACAATCCTTAAATTTTCCAATTGTCTCTGGTGTAATCCCGCCGCTGAGCTCAACAATAACGTGTTCGGGCACCATTTCGCATAGTGTTTTCGCTGATTCAGGCGTTTGGTTGTCAAGCATGATGATGTCGGCGCCGGCTTCAATCGCTTCTTTCACCTGTGATTCAGTCTCACACTCCACCTCAATTTTTATCATCAGTCCGGCCTGTTTCTTCGCTCGTCTTACAGCTTTAGTAATTGAACCGACAGCTGTAATATGATTGTCTTTGATCATGATGCCATCATCCAGGCGCAATCTGTGATTGTACCCACCACCGCAACGTACGGCATATTTTTGAAGAGCACGTAAACCGGGCAGGGTTTTTCTGGTATCGCAAACTCGCATACCAGACCCTTTGATCTCATTTACTGACTCTGCTGTTTTTGAGGAAATACCGCTCAAATGCTGAAGAATATTCAGAATGACGCGTTCACCTGTCAGCAGCGACCTCACGTCTCCCTTTACTTCTGCTAGCGTGTCTCCCTTTTTAACGGCGTCACCGTCTGCCACGCAGAGTTTCACATCCACATTAACATCCAGCAGGCTATAGCCGATTGTGATAGCTTCAATTCCAGATATGACTCCATCTGCTTTGGCTATAAATGTGCCTTTTGTAGCGCCGGATGAAAGAACTGAAAAGCTTGTGGCATCTCCGAATCCAAAATCCTCCTCAAACCCCTCTTCTAAACATTTTCGGAGAGGTCTTGCAATGGGTGACGCAGATAAATTGTTTGCTGTAGACAACGGTACGTAGTCTTGTTGTGTAAAATGATAGTTACGCTAAAGTTACGTAAATTTTAACAGAGTTAAATAGTCATCAAATTCACTCCGGGCCGTTTCAATGGTATGACCGGCACGTTATGAAATACAGCATTTTTTTGATTATTTCACATTTTATACTGTTACGTGCCGAGGTTTTCAAATTCTTATTCCTTTTAGTCTGACCCTGCTTTTATGATTTATCTCGACTATGCTGCTACCACTCCGATGACACAGACAGCCATTGATGCTTATAGCCAGGCTGCGGGCCGTTTTTTTGGCAATTCAAATAGCCTTCATGATGATGGATCTAATGCATCCGGAGCTTTGGAAAGTTCTCGAAAGTTATTGGCGTCCATTCTCGGGGTTCCGGTTTCCGGGCTTCACTTTGCAGGCAGCGGCAGCGAAGCCGTATTCCTGGCCCTTTACGGTCTTGCCATGGCAAACAAATCAAATGGAAAGCATATCATTACCTCACATGCAGAACACAGCTGTGTCAGAAATGCGTGCCAGTGGCTTAAACGTCACCACGGGTTTGAGATAACAGGAATATCTGCCGAACCAAACGGGGTTATAAATCTTGATGAGTTCAAAAAAGCTCTCACTCCTGACACGGTTCTTGTCTCAATACAGCATATAAACTCCGAAACGGGTGCCATCAACCCAATAAAAGAGATCGGAGATATGCTAAATGACCATCAGGCGAAATTTCATAGCGATTGTGTTCAGAGTTTTTGCAAAGTTGACCTACAACCCGCTGATTGGAATATTGATAGTATTAGTGTTGCAGCACACAAGATTCATGGCCCGAAGGGTCTCGGAGCTTCGTACATTCATCCGCGCGTTCGCTGGGAGCCTTTTATTCCGGAAACCAACCAGGAACATGGTTTCCGATCGGGAACTGCCGATGTACCGGCTATCGTATCCTTTGCATCAGCCGCCCGTGAAATGTCATCGAATCGTCAGCAAAACTTTAGCAAAGTTTCGGCACTGAAGTCGACTTTTATTGAGACTCTAATTAATAATGCCGGAGACGCTATTCATATTGAGGGTGATCCCAAAATCGACTCGCCATATATCTGCGGTCTCCGCGTTAGAGGAATGGAGGGGCAGTTTGCAATGCTGCAGTGCAGTCAAAAAGGAGTGGCAATCTCAACTGGCAGTGCTTGTCAGATAAACGAACAGAGGCCGTCTGCCACCATGCTTGCCATGGGTTATAATGACGAAGAGGCAAAGCAGTTCATACGTTTTTCGTTTGATCCGGCTGTAAAAAAAGATCAAATAATCGAATCAGCAGGCATTCTCGCTGATATCCTGAATGAGCATCTTGAACATGTAAATATGTGAGCATAGATCTGAATTTGAAATAATGTCTTCTATGCTTTAAAATCATAGGTACGATAATACTGTCCATTTATTTTCCATCACCAGTTCATCAGCTTTTTAACTGTTGACATCGTTATACTACAAGTAATAACAACACTTTGAATGGAATCACCTGACGAGAATAAAATCCCGAGAAATGAGCACCCGATTCTCGATATTCTGACCGCAATTGTTCTGCTTATCGCTGTTGTGGGAAGCGCCTTTTGGGTTGTGGGTGATATGTCAGCTGATAATATTACCGTTTTCCACGTATTTATTGCTGCTACTATAACTGCTGTTGCTACCGGCTTCGGTGCACTTCCATTTATGTTTATTGACAAGTTTGATGATAAATGGCTCGGAATCGGAAATGCAGTTGCGGCCGGACTTATGCTAGGCGCAAGCATTGGCCTGGTTTATGAGGGAGTCACAATGGAGGATGTCTCTTTTACGTACTTGCGAGTTTTGGCAGGAGCGATTGCTGGTGGCATTTTAGTTTATTACTCGCATAAATTCCTCAATAACAGAGATGAAGACTACTCAATTGGGAATATTCAAGGCGCAGATGCAATTAAAATGCTGATGATCCTGGGCATTATGACCGTGCATTCATTTGCAGAGGGTATAGGGGTAGGAGTTTCTTTCGGCGAAAGTCATACATTTGGAGCTTTTATCGCTATAGCCATCGCGATTCACAATATTCCGGAAGGATTGGCAATCAGCTTAATTTTTATCCCAAGAGGAACGAGTATTCGAAAGGCAGCATTTTGGAGTATCTTCAGCAGCCTGCCCCAGCCCCTGATGGCCATACCGGCTTTCCTGTTTGTCTTAACTTTTAAGCCATTTCTTCCCGTGGGCTTAGGACTTGCAGCCGGGGCTATGTTTTGGATGGTTTTCAGAGAGCTTATTCCGGAAGCCAAAGAGGAGTTGGAAAACAGGTCTGTTTACATCATTGCAATTATCACCTCTATTGCCATGATGATTTTTCAATTTATGATCGAAGGGTAGCGCTTTATCTCCTAAAGAAATTTATCAGATGCGCCATTCATAAAATATTTACTCCTCCCCAGAATAGATTTTACTAAAATAGACTCGCTTTTCGGTTTCCTACATTCCAAAGAACACGAGTCACAATTAACGGAATAATTTATTACAAGCAGAACTCACAATCAGAAAAACATTTTTGAGTCATTTTGGCCATTTATTCCGCGATCGCAGGTGGAATATTTAATGGCATCGAGGGGCAGAAAATTAGCAAGAGTGAGATCTGAAATGCCAGTATCGCTGTTGCTCCGGTAATAG
>CAZVEP010000056.1:0-8989 GCA_964625635.1 uncultured Rhodohalobacter sp. | reverse complement strand
AAAATTAGCAAGAGTGAGATCTGAAATGCCAGTATCGCTGTTGCTCCGGTAATAGCAGTTGCTGCAAGCATTGCTGTTACGGTTGTTCCGATAGTGCCCCGTTTTCAAACTGGCTCTGCGTCAGCCGAACCTTTTTGGACGGGCTTACGGGGCAATTTCTCTCATCTTTAAAGATATACTGGATTGCTTTTCGACATTGGGAGGTGCCCCGAGCGAAGCGATTTCCGCACAATGAAACTAAGAGGGGTGAGTAAGCGACAGCTCACGCTAAATCAATATTATAAAACGTGCCGCGATTCTCTTTTTGCTCCATCGACTGGCGAATAATCAGCCAGGATACATTGATTATATTTCGAAGCTCACCAAGCTGGGGCGATAGTGTCGTTGTTTTATAAAGCTGCTCCGTTTCTTCATGAATCACCTTCAGCCGCTTTTCTGATCGTTTCAACCGCTCATTTGATCTAACAATTCCGATATAGTTATTCATCAGCTGTTTGACTTCCTTGCGGTTTTGATTGATAAGTACCCACTCTTTCGGATCCGTGGTGCCTTCCGTTTTCCAGTCGGGCAGGTTATCAGGCGTTTCAAATGAATCTATATTCTTAATGATGTCCCGGAAACAACGGTCAGCAAACACAAGCGCCTCAAGAAGAGAGTTGGATGCAAGTCGATTCGCGCCATGCAAACCGGTCTGAGCTACTTCCCCACAGCAATAGAGCTGATTGATGGTGCTTCTGCCCCACTCATCCGATTTTACTCCGCCACACATGTAGTGCGCTGCAGGAGCTACAGGGATCATATCTGTCTCTACATCAATGCCATACTCTTTACATGTCTCGTAAATAGTCGGAAAATGTTTTTTAAATTCTTCTATATCCAAATCACGGCAATCAAGATAAACATGCTCGGTACCTCTTGCCTTCATTTCAGTATCAATTGCTCGTGCAACGATGTCGCGAGAGGCAAGTGAGCCGCGTTCGTCATACTTTTTCATAAATGGTTTCCCATCCCCGGTTTTCAGGATAGCTCCAAATCCGCGCACCGCTTCTGAAATCAGAAATGCCCGATCGCCCTTACTGCCATATAAAGCCGTCGGGTGAAATTGTATAAACTGCATGTGGCTAACCTCTGCTTTGGCACGATAGGCCATCGCTACACCATCCCCTGTGGCAACCGGTGGATTTGTGGTTAGATCGTAAACCTGCCCTGCCCCTCCCGCTGCAAGAACTGTTGCCCCGGCCGATATTTTAAGGACCTCATTCGATCCAAGGTTCATCACGTAGACACCATAACATCGGGTGTCTTTACGTGCACGGGTGACCTTCTCTCCAAAATGATGCTGCGTTATGATGTCAACCGCAAAATGGTGCTCAAGTATCTTTACATTATCAAGCTTTCGAATTTTCTTGACCAGCGATCGCTGAATTTCATAACCTGTCATATCCCGGTGATGCAGGATTCTATTGGCCGAGTGTGCCCCTTCCACACCAAGCTGGTATTCACCGTCGGGATCTTTATCGAATCTGACGCCCATATCCACAATCTCCCGAAGCCTGTCTGGTCCCTCTTCTACCACAATTTTAACGATCTCCTCATCGCACAATCCATCACCTGCTATCAAAGTATCCTGACGGTGTTTTTCAAAGTCATCATTTAAAAAATCAGTTACGACAGCAATACCGCCCTGTGCATATTTTGTATTACTTTCGATAAGGACATCCTTGGTGATGATAGTGACTGATTTCTCAGGAGAGGAAAGAGCCATTTTTACGGCAAAACTGAGGCCGGCAATACCTGAGCCGATAACTAGAATATCTGTTTTCAGCAAAATAGTCTGGTTTTATGATTATGAATGCGCACAATACGCACACGGCCTGAAAACAGCAAAAGTTACGGTATCATTTCGAATCTATAAGTGTAACATAGATCAAAGCTATATAAAAAATCCGCAATGTCTTAATGAGACATTGCGGATCTTCCTTGGTCGTTAACTGCGAATAATTTACTCGAAATCGGTCGTGAGCTTATAGCGTGCAATCCTGTTGTTGCCGGTATCCGCTACGTAAAGTATCTGATCGAAATAAGCCACCCCACTTGGAGAGTTAAACTGACGCGGGCCACTTCCCAAACTGCCAAACGAGACAATAAGATTACGGCTGCGATCAACGGCAGCTGGCGGCGGATCAATACCTTCTTCACCATTGGGCTTGAATTGAAATACTTTATTCTGGGCCTTATCAACAACAAAAATATAGCCTGTTTGATCACCAGCTATAGCAAGACCCGCAGGATCTTCGAACTTTCCTTCTTCATATAGAAAGCCATCTGTTCGGGAGGTATCCCGTTCCAGGAATGCCTGGTTCGGCTGAAACTCTGTACCGCTTGGGGTCTCTACAACATTCACCTGCAGCACATGAAATGCAATGTTTTGGTTCGATGCACCCTGAGACATCAGAAAATTTCTGTTTTCGGGAAAATCATCCCGCTGTGGCGGATTCACAAATGTAGTAATATCACTCAAATTGATGGCACTGGTCAGTGACGGTGTACCAGGATTCAGAGCCTGAAACTGGTTACTATTATCCATTTTGCCGGTGGGCTCTCCATTTTCAAGCTCCTGAACAAACTCAAGCACCGTGTTATCCGGAGCTTCGATTACATTCAGGTTATTTCTGGGTCCGCGTCTTGAGATATAGATATTGTTGTTTCTGAGCACACCAACACCGGTAAATTCGACCAGTTCATCGTTGTCAGGCCGTGTCCTGTTGAGCCGGAATTGTTCAAGTGCTGTCGTCCCACGGCTGTTGTCTGCGAAAGGATGAATGAGCGTATCCACATAAGTGATTTCCCCGGCTCCATTCAGATTTTTTATCTTATATACAGCAGGAAGGTTCCAGGTTTGTTCTCCCCTTTCATCTGGTAATTCTGATATAACAGTATCATATCGGGCGGTAACGTATAGATTGAGCAAACGATCCTGCGTCACAGCTACAGCACCCGGCAGTTCGATTGTTCTGCGCGGTGCAAGGTCAGCCCTGTCTAGTGCATGAACGCCATCGGCATCAGTCACATAAACAAACCCATCAAAGCCGACAAAGACATCCGTTGGCTCATTGAAATCACCCCAGAATGGCGTAAGAGCAGCATATCCATCCGTCTGTTCGAGGGTTGGATCAATACGTCCCTCATCAAATATTTCTTCTGTTGTTGAATTATCTTTTGAACCGAATATATTATCACAGCTATAGAAGCCGAGAGAAGTAATCAGTATCAAACTATAAATTGTAATCTTACGTCTTATCATATGAAATCTCTTCTATAACAAAATTCTTAGTGCTACGCGGTGCAGATTTCCAAGTCTGTCGTAGGGACTAAAGGCGTAATCTGCAGCTATTTGTCGTCCGGCAAAAGGCACTTTCACACCTGCTCCGGCACTTGGAAGCTGTATCTCCTCAAACCCAAACTGATATCCGCCTCTGACAAAAAACTGATCCATATATCCAAGCTCACCACCAATACTCAGCTGTTCTGCGTTGTCGCTGGGATTGGTAATCTGGCCGGTAATCACAGCCTTCACATTATCAGATTCATACACGTCGAAGGCTGCGCCCAGAATAAAGCGTGTTGGGAGTGACACCTCTTCAAATTCGTCTTCTGTCTCCATTCCCTGAAGAGTAAGCCGTTCTGTAGATCCAAATGGCGTTCCATCGAAACCGAAATTGTTCAGACCCACAGCAAATCTTAGCCCGGTATCACCAACACGGTAAAAGAATCCAAAATCAATAGAGCCGGTGTTGACTTCAACTTCCTCAATACGTTCCGTTAAGTAACGAACAGTCAGTCCATAGCTGAACAGTTCAGTAACCTCGTGAGCTGCCGTTAGGCCGATGGCTGCATGAACCGTACGGAATGTCCGTCCGGTTCCAAATTGGTCAAACTCGGTTGTTTCATTCATTTCACCGGAATTCAGGTACTGAACTGCAGCGCCAAATGTAAATGATTTCACCCTGTGCACATATGCCATATACTCCATGGAGATATCCGCAAAGTACTCTGTGTGGCCAAGCATCAGTTCGGGCGACTGAATTTGTCCTGCCAGCCCCGGATTCCAATAGAGACTTGATGCATCCATCGCATCAGCCACGTTCGAAAGCCCCATACCGGAGCTCCTGGCGTCAGCGGCAATTTTAGTAAACTGAAACCCTGACGTACCTGATCTTGCGCCGCCAAAACTGGGGATCAGGCTTTGAGCCTGAATCTCAGTCAGCGATACAGATGCCAGCACAATCAGAACCGTCGCTATCTTAGTTATATGTTTTGGAAGATTAGTCATGAACAATCGTTTAGAAATTCACGGACAGGCCAAACATGATCTGTCGCTGCTGTAAGAAGTTTGCCGGGTTCAAATAAGCGGGAATACCACCATTTCGGGGATCCTGGTAACGCGGATCACGGGCTGAATTTGGCAGATCGTAAGAGCGGTCGTCCCGCAGCGCAATGAGTGCTTCCTGCGATTGAGGATAGTCCGTTTTGTATGCTTCCCCTGTCACCGGATTCACGATCGCTGAGTTATCATTATTAAAAACATTCGTGATTTCAAGAAATCCACTGACTCGTACATCGCTGACAGTAAACCATTTCTGGAAATTCAGATCAACATAAAACCAGGATGGCCCAACCTCACTGAAACGTGCTGCCGGATCCTGAACCTGCTGGTAATTAGGACGCCAGTCGTTGGCTCCCGTCACAGGATTACTTGTAAAACCTTCAAATTCATAAGGAGTGTATCGAATACCGCTTCTCCATACAGCTGACAGAAAGAGCCGCATCTGATTTAATGCGCCTACACCAAACAGCCCCTCAGATTTATCATATGTAAAAGTCGTATTCGTCTTTATATCCCACGGGCGGTCCCATGCAAGAGGTGTTTCTACGTTAGCGCCAATATTCTGCTGTCCACTGATCGCAAGCAGATTGTCGTTATTGGTTGAACTCAAACCTTCAGCACGGGAATAGGTAACAGCAAGCTGCCCCTGGAACCAATTGCCCAGACGCTTGATGTAGGTTCCTTCGAGTCCCCTTGACCGTGCATAATCACCATTTACACGAAAGGCACGGTTGACGGGACGCCCGGTTGGGTCTTCTACCCGAATCTGCTGTGTGGTTACAAAATCATATTTATCATTCCAGAATGCTGTCACATTCAATGCATCATCCTGTGTTATCTGATATCGAAGCCCGATTTCATACGAAATATCTACTTCGGGATTCAGATTAGGATTTCCAAGATCCGCAAAGGTTGCCTGATTCTGATAGAACGGATCAAGACTTGTGTAAATAAATGACGGGTGAGGAATTCGCGACGAATGCCCGTAATTGAAAAACAGTACTTGGTTTTCACGAACCGGGAAGCTTACACTCACTTTTGGAAGGACTCGGAATTTAAACCTCTGACCAAACAGCTTGGTGGTATCATCTTTATACCCTTCACGTATAAAATCAGGAATCGGTGCCTGGGGATTATCTACAAGATCGTCCACATATTTTCCTGGAGCCCAATACTCAAAACGAGCACCGATATCCGCAATCAGTCCGCGATACCGAATCTTATCATTTACGTAAAGCGCCCCGCGTTTAGGCTTCACACGCCATGCATCAAAACGCTCTCCCACCCGTGATGTCTCGGAAAACTCACCAGGGGCAATTTCAATGGGAGCGCCGATCCAGGGCCGGGTAATATCAATCCACTGGTAATCATTAAACTTAGACTGAAATCCGATCGTTAGCTGATTCGATCGATCGGCAAAAAACTTATTATATGAACCCTGAACCGTCAGTTCTTCTGCAAAGTGATCATGCCAGAGTGTGGCAATACCGCCGTTATTAATAAAGCCTGACCCTGGCAGTGTGTAAGTGTATCCGTCCGTCCCTTCAAATTCCCGTGCAGGAAATGTACGAATGCTTTCAGGATCAAACTCGCCATCAACAATCTCAGGCCGCCAATCCCGCCCATTGGCATCAGCTCTAAGTCGTGTAAATAAGCGGCTGACCTGAATATCGTAAAAGGACGATTGATTAATCGTTTGAGTCCACTTCAGGTAAGATAAATTACTGTCATGGGTATAAGTATTCGCATTATCAAGATCTTCCTGAAATGGGAACTGGTATCCAGGCCTGATCTGCACATCGCTTCCGGTAATTTGAAGCATCCTGGTATTCTGGTTCACTGTAAGCGAGCGCTGATAGGCGCCTTCAAGTCGCATACCTGGTTTGATTCGGTACGTCAGCTTCATCATACCGTTCCAACGGTTATCCTGACGCGGAGAAAAACGGTTGGTCCCGACTATTGAACTTTGAACCTGATCGGCTGCTGTTTTGGTAAATTCATTGGTGAGCGACACCTGGCCTGTAAAATAGAAGTACAGATTGCCTGGAATATTCAGTCCAACAAGCGGGAGAATTTCTGATGTGATCGGTTCCGGGCCGCCAAGCGTTAATTCGTAGTTGTCGGTATAAAAATTACTCTGACGATTGTTGTCTTCGAAAAAGTTATCTCGTTTGTGACTGATGGATCCTTCATAATCTTCAGTGCCGTCACGTGTTTTAACCGATACAACACCGGAAGTCACATCACCATACTCTGCTCCCACACCACCGGTGGTAACCTCAACGTCGCTAAATGCATTGGATCCGAGGTCAAGGCCAAATCCAGTACCGGCAAGCGGATCTTGCGCTGAGACACCATCCACAACAAAGCCGGTTTCATAGGCGCGTCCGCCTTTAATGTAGATACCCGTCGGGTCTTTAATTACGCCGGCCTGCATACCCACTACATCATCAATCCTTCGAACAGGTGCCGCTTCAATCTGCTGACGTGTCATCACTGAACTCGAGGTCGACTTTTCAACATCAAATATCGGCGCCTCGCCTATAACAATCACCTCTTCATCAGCTTCATAGGTAGTGGGGGAAATTTCTGCATTGAGTTCTGTTGTTTCACCGGCATTTACCGTGATTCCTGTAAATACTGTGCGTTCGAACCCGATAAAACTCACTTCAATGGTATAGTCGCCCGGACGAATGTTCTCGATTGTATAGTTACCATCAATATCTGTAGATGCACCAAAAGTGGTTCCCCTGATAATCACGTTCACACCCGGCATGGTCTCGCCGGTGGAGGAATCTGTTATAGTACCGGAAATTGCTCCCCGATCCTGAGCATAAGCATTAAATGCAAAAGCGAGGGTGCTTAATATGACTAAAATAGTAGCTTTAAAAATTTTCATAGTCCGATCCTTACTGTTGTGTCGTAAATCCAAGTCGGTTGATCAGTAGTTCTTGTAGTAGTGCTTCAACATTATCTTCCTGACCATTGTCACTAAAATCAATTATTGGGATACCAAAGAAGATTAAGTTGCCTTCCGGGTTGATGGCTGCTATTGTACTTGGCCCGGCATAAGCTTCAAGCCCGCCTGTGATAAACGTTTTTAACAACTGCGCCTCATAAAGAGCGTCAGATTCATCAAAAGGAACAAACGGCCATATTCCCTGGTTTCGACCTGCTTGATAACTTAGCAGCGGGCCATCTCCCAGTGGTCTCACTTCGTAGTCATCCTGGATTCTGAAACCATTTTCACCTCTCGATGCATCAATAGACACATAACTCTGTACGGGCAAAAAGTTGAGTAGTGGATTTGAGCTATCCTGAACACGTGAAAGCGTTGTAAAAAACAGTGTGCCACCATTATCGAAAAACCGGTTTAAAATTTCCGGCCCATAATTGATGTTGCGCTGTAATGAGTTTGAAATCCAATAGATATGATCCCACTGCGCCAATGCACGTTCCAGTGTAGGATTGATAATACGGGGAAACGATTCGCTCAGCGGCACAACGCCATTAGCACCAAAGCCCTCACCGTCGGTGATATCCAGTACGTCTGCACCAATATTTACCCCCGAAAGCTTGCTTAGCGTATACTCCAGATTTTCCTGGCTATTAGAGCTTGCGTCATCATTGAGCAATAAAACGTTACTGGTTTGTCGCTTGAGGTACCACTCATAACTCTGAATGTTGCTCACAGCAAGTGCAGCATCCGTTGTACGGACGTAAAATGTATTTAACTCGTCAAATCTAAACCCATCTAACTGAATATTTGTCTCACGATAATTTCTGCCGAGGTATACATCTGCTATCCCTTCGTTTTCCCCATCCTGACTGATATCAACTGAAATAAAAAACTCCTGCTGATCTTCAGCTTCAAGTGGAATTTCGATCCAGCCGTTTACTGAATCATTGATAGCAATTTCTGTGCTTTGTACTGTTGGGAGTCCATCAGGATCAGAAATTGTCCAGCCAAAACTTGCAATAGTAAATGTGGTGTCGGGCGGAAGCTCGAGCGTATTGAGTTCGGTGACCGGATCTGAATTCTTAAGCGGAAACTCAACTGATGCCGGGTCTGGATCAATTTTACCTTCGTTGTCGACGGCTCTAACAGCAAAAAGTACGTCTTCAATTTCCTGGCCGGGCGAAATTGGAAGAATAAATACGCTATCCGTTCGGGTGGTGAATTGCCAACTACCTTCAGACGTATCTGTTATGGCATATTCATACCCTTCCACGTAGCCATCAGGATCATCACCCCACCATGAGATAGTGACCCGACTAGACAGACGGTTCCCTTCCTCCACCTCGATGTTATCCACCGTAAGGGATGTGTTGGGAGCCATGTTTTCATTAAGATTACCGTCAAGCGACGTATCGCACGAACTCAATATGAAAGCAGTAACCAAAGTTATAATTAGTATGCGTATAGAAATTTGCATCAGGCTGTTTTATCTAATCGGTCAAATTCAAATAAGTAAAAATATATAGAATAGAACCGGGGAGTATCCGTCCCCGACTCAGTAAAATCATTTAAAAGACCTGACAGCATTCCCGGTGCTTTTCCGGGTTTCTGTCAGCGTCGGCTCGATGTATCACCTTACCATT
>CAZVEP010000055.1:0-21540 GCA_964625635.1 uncultured Rhodohalobacter sp. | reverse complement strand
AATTTGAGATGTACGTGATGATGGGCGCCTGGATTGATGCCAAAAATGCCTGGACAGATGAGCCGGAGCGCATCAGGGACGAAGATCATCCAAGGAATCCTGAAGAGATTGACAGGGCCGCCAGATACGCAAGCATGTATCCTGACATTGTGAAAGTAATCGCCGTTGGAAACGAAGCGATGGTTCACTGGCAGCAAGAGTATTATGTGGAGCCGGGAATTATACTGAAATGGGTTCAGGATCTCCAGGAGCGAAAAGCAAATGGTGAGATCCCTGAAGGGACATGGATTACCAGCTCTGATAACTTTGCCTCCTGGGGTGGCGGCGGAGAAGAGTATCATAAAGAAGATTTAGATGAGCTGATTAGATCAGTGGACTACATCTCCATGCATACTTACCCGATGCATGATACACACTACAACCCGGATTTTTGGGGTGTTCCGGAATCTCAGGAAGATATGACTGATATGGAGAAAATTGATGCGGCCATGGACCGCTCCCTCGAATATGCGGTAGGCCAGTATCAAAGTGTTATAGACTATATGGAAAGCCTGGGTGTAGACAAAGAAGTTCATATTGGCGAAACCGGATGGGCTACAGTATCTAACGGGCAGTACGGTAATGATGGGTCAAGGGCCACAGACGAGTACAAAATGGCAATCTATCACGACATGATTCGTGAGTGGTCTGATGAGAACGGAGTTTCCGTATTCTATTTTGAGGCTACTGATGAAAAGTGGAAAGATGCTGAAAATCAGATGGGTTCCGAAAATCACTTCGGACTGATTACCCTGCAGTCTGAAGCAAAGTACGTGCTTTGGGATGAGGTTGATGCCGGTATGTTTGATGGACTGACACGTGACGGCATGCCGATTACAAAGACATTTGATGGCGATTTTGAGCGTTTAATGGAAACTGTAAAAGTTCCGCCAACTGAAGAAGAAATAGCCGATAGACAAGAAGAGGAGTAAGACGCTTATGAATACAAATTTAGTGCAGTTACTTACAATCATAACTATAACGATGCTAATGGCGGGATGCTCAAATACAGATTCGTTGGAAGTAGACATAGTGGAGACGTCGGCTAGCGGCAAGCAGCTTACAACGGTGACCGAATTTCCTGAAGCTGATTCTACGGCACGAATATCAATCAATCCTGATGAGACATTCCAGGAGATCACGGGATTTGGAGGCTCGTTTACGGAAGCATCGGCATATCTGCTGAATGAGCTAAGCACAGAAAATCGCAATCGCATTATAAACGCATACTTTGGGGATGATGGTGCACGATACTCATTAACCCGTACTCATATGAATTCGAGTGATTTTTCACTTGGGAACTACTCTTATGCACCTGTTGCAGGGGACACGGAACTGGAAAATTTTTCAATTGAAGAAGATCGTGATGACATCATACCGATGATCAAAGATGCAATGGAGGTGTCTACCGATGGATTTAAGATTATATCATCTCCCTGGACTGCTCCGCCATGGATGAAAGATAACAAGCAGTGGGAAGGCGGAAAGCTTCTTCCTGAATATTATGACACGTGGGCACTTTTCTTTTCGAAATACCTGACGGCGTATTCTGAGGAAGGTATCGACATCTGGGGAATCACTATCGAAAATGAACCCCTTGGAAACGACAGCAACTGGGAGAGCATGCACTTTACCCCCGAAGAGATGAACGACTTTCTGGTGAACCATTTGGGACCACAACTTAATAATGACAATCATGATGTAGTGGTTCTTGGCTACGACCAAAACCGGGATACAGAGATGATAGAGTGGGTGGATGCAATGTATAAAGAAGACGAAGAAGTAGCATCTTACTACGACGGCATTGCCGTTCACTGGTATGGAAGCACGTACAAGATTTTTGAGGAGCAGCTGCAGTATGCCCATGAAGCAGCACCAGGTAAATATATTATTCAGACGGAGGCTACAGCGGATGCTGAGGTGCCGGTATGGAGAGATGATGATTGGTATTGGTCCAAAGAAGCTACCGACTGGGGATGGGATTGGGCTCCCGAAGATAAGAAGTATCTACATCCAAAATATGTGCCGGTTTACCGGTATGCCCGTGATATGATCGGTACACTCAATAACTGGGTGGATGGCTGGGTTGACTGGAACATGGTTCTTAATCGTCAGGGCGGACCAAACTGGGCTCAAAATTGGTGTTTGGCACCTGTGATTGTGGATCCTGAGCTGGATGAAGTTTATTTCACTCCGCTCTATTATACCATGGCACATTTTAGTAAATATATACGGCCGGGTGCTACAAGAATTGGCTTTGAAATCAGTGACGAAAATTTGATGGTTACGGCTGCGGAAAATCCTGATGGATCAATCGCGGTTGTGTTGTTTAATCCGGGTGAAAACCGAAAGAATATTGAGCTGGAAATTGGCGGAAAGATGGCCTATTTCTCGATTGACGGCAAAGCAATTCAAACAATTACAACGGCGTCTGGCATCTAAAAACAACCAAAGCGAATTAACTAACTAACTTCGGATAAAGAATGGCATCGCATAAAACACCACCAGGAAAAAGGGTTCCCCTACTACAAAAAGCTGCATTCGGGTCGGGTCACCTTGTGTTAAACCTGCTGCCGGGCGCACTGGGTGTGTTCAGCTTTTTCCTGTTGACTGCATTCGGAATGAACCCTTTTCTGGCAGGTTTGCTGGGAGGGCTTCCAAGAATATTTGACGCCCTTTCGGATCCAATTATGGGATTCATTTCGGATAATACAAAATCAAGATTCGGCCGCCGGCGCCCCTACATTTTTGTCGGTGCTATCTTAAGCGGCCTCTTTTTTATACTTCTGTGGCAGCTCGATGAGAATAATTCACAGATGTACAATTTCTGGTATTTTCTCATCATGTCGATGGTTTTTCTTGTAGGTAATACTATGTTTGCCACTCCGCTGATCGGGCTCGGTTATGAGATGACGAGTGATTACAATGAGCGAACAAGGCTGATGGCTTTTTCTCAGACCGTGGGGCAGATCGCATGGATGATTGTACCCTGGTTCTGGGTTCTTGTGGCAGATCCTGACCTTTTTGTAGACCAGGCAACAGGTGTCCGGCGCTTGTCTATTTATGTAGGATTGGCCTGTATTGCACTTGGGCTTTTACCCGCAATTTTTTGTAAAGGGCTCGATAGCGCCAAGATGGAGAACCGGAAAGAGATTTCAATGAGAACACTATTCAAAAATGTCAAAGAACTTTTTGAAGGAATTGTAATGGTGTCGAAAAATAAGCCGTTTGTGAAACTGTGCGGCGCCACTTTTTTGGTCTTCAACGGATTTCAAATGGTAGCCTCATTTAGCTACTTCATTATTGTCTTTTATATGTTTAACGGTGACTATGGAGCTGCAGGACACTGGCCCGCATGGTTTTCAACTATAACTGCAGTAGCAACCGCGTTCCTTGTTATTCCCATCGTTTCTTTTATTGCTGATAAATTCGGTAAGCGGAAAGCATTTATCATCTCAACGGCCCTCTCTATTGTAGGGTACATACTCAAGTGGTGGGGCTTTAGCCCGGAAAATCCGTGGCTTATGTTTATGCCAATCCCATTCATGGCATTCGGGCTGGGCGGCTTATTTACCCTGATGATGAGTATGACAGCTGATGTATGTGACCTTGATGAGCTGAGAAACGGTATGCCGAGGAAAGAAGGTACATTTGGTGCAATCTATTGGTGGATGGTGAAACTGGGACAGGCCATTGCTCTTGTTTTAGGAGGGCTGGTATTGGAGCTGGTAGGTTTCGACCAGAACGCAGCACAACAGACAGCAGAAACAATGACCAATTTACGCATTGCAGACATTGTAATACCGTCTCTTACAGCCGGACTCGCAATTTGGGTGATGTACAGCTATAGTCTAACCGAAGAAAAAGCCAGGAAAATTCAGACGGAGTTGGTTGAACGACGTGGCGAATTGTAAAAGTGTTAACCAATATTTTAATTATTAAATAATTACTTACATGTCATATAGAAAAGAAAGGTTTTTGACATATACGGGGCCGGGGAAAAAGACTCATGAGGGCTATACGAAAGATATGTCTGATGAAGAGATCTCAAGCCTGTTCCATGAAATTCTGAGCAGCGGGATCCATGGATTCTGTTTTAGCCTGTATGAAGAAGGCCAGGGGCCGGGCACAGTCGTTTCAGAGGATCAGATTCGCAGGCGTATGAAAATACTAAAGCCACACACAAGCTGGTTGCGAACCTTCTCCTGTACTGAAGGAAATGAATTGATTCCAAAAGTAGCAAAAGAGATGGGGATCAAAACGCTTGTTGGAGCTTGGCTTGGCAGTGATCCTGAAAAAAATGAGGAAGAAATTAAAAACCTGATAGAGCTGGCTGAACAGGGTCTTGTTGATGTTGCTGCCGTAGGTAACGAAGTGCTTTATCGTAATGATTTGAACGTTGAAGAGCTTCTGAATCACATCAAATACGTGAAGGAGCAAATCAGTGACGATATTCCCGTGGGTTATGTGGATGCGTACTATGAATTTGTTAACCATCCCGAGATATCGGATCTGTGTGATGTCATTTTATGTAATTGCTATCCATATTGGGAGGGCACATCAGTTGATGATTCCTTTCAGCATATGCAGCATATGTTTCATCAGGCAAAAGGTGCAGGAAACGGAAAGCGTGTCATAATCACTGAAACCGGATGGCCTAGTCAAGGTGAAGGCCTGGGTGGTGCAAAACCATCACTCAAAAATGCTATGAAGTATTTTGTTAACGCCAACCTTTGGTCGAAAGATGAAGACATTGAGATGTTTTACTTCTCTTCGTTTGATGAATCCTGGAAGGTAGGCAGTGAAGGTGATGTAGGAGCGTACTGGGGAATATGGGACAGTAACGGAAAATTGAAATACTAAGAATGAACACATTTTCCAGAATAGGTATTGAACCCGGAAGGGCCATTTGTTATTCGGGTTACCGTGATGGCCAGCAGCCGGGCGGAGACATTCCTACATACGAACAGGTAAAGGAAGATTTAATGATTCTTCACGGCCATTGGAAGTATTTGAGGGTATACGACTGTGCTGAGCATACACAAACAATACTTGAGGTTATCGAAAAAGAAGCACTCGATTTCAAAGTAATGCTTGGTGCATATATTAACGCTGAGATGAATAATTTTAACTGTCCCTGGGATGGAGGTATTTACTCAAAGACCCAACTTGAGAAAAACCTGGTTACAAACAGTAAAAAAATTGACCGTCTCATAGATATGGCTAACAGGTATCCTGAGATAGCGTGTTCGCTGTCGGTGGGTAACGAAGCTTGTGTAGAATGGACGGATCACTATGTTCATGAAAATAAAGTTTTGGAATACGTGAAGCGAGTCCAGGAAAAAGCAGTACAGCCTGTTACATTTTGTGAAAACTATGTTCCATGGATGTACAAGCTCGAAGATCTTGCTCACGTGGTCGACTTTATTTCTGTTCACACGTATCCGGTGTGGGAGTATAAACATATAAATGAGGCAATCGACTATACAAAACACAACTATTATTCTGTTGCTGAGAAATATCCTGATACAGCAGTAGTTATAACTGAAGCGGGATGGGCAACGCGGTCTAACGGAAGAGGAATTGAACCTACAAATGTGAACGAAGAGCATCAGAAAGTCTACTATGAACAACTGATGGAATGGACGGATAAGGAACATATCCTAACGTTCTTCTTCGAGGCGTTTGACGAGAAATGGAAAGGCTCGCCACACCCTGCAGAACCAGAGAAGCACTGGGGACTTTATACAATTGACAGAAAACCTAAGCTGGCGGTAAAAAATTTAGCTAAAAAACAGATTTCTACTTAGTAGAAACATATAAAATGCGTATTTAACAAAAACGCTTACAAACTCTTAACTAAAACACCTAACATCGAATAATTCGCTACAAATCTTAACTTATCTAATACTTAGAACTATGAAAACAACAATACTAACAACGATACTAACATTTGCCCTATTGGCCATAGCCAATTTGGCATTTGCGCAACAAGAAGTTGTCCAGGATTTTGAATCTTCTCCTACAATTGCAGGTTTTGAAGGATTAGAGTCAGCTGCAATCGTCCCTGATCCTGAAACTTCAGGAAATGGACAGGTTTTTGAATTAGTCACTTCAGTAGATGGTAATCCTTGGCAAGGTGCAGAAGTTGTTCTCGCTGATGACAGCGCACTAGAATTAACTTCAGATCTTACTGTTAGTGTAGATGTTTGGTCTGATGTTGCCTTTTCGCCAATGGCAAAAGTTGAAACTACCGGATCTGCAGATGCTGCACCAGCTGCAGCTAATACTCAGAATCATTCTGGAAGTGGATGGGAAAATCTAACATTTACTTTTAATACAGGTGATGATGGAACAGCTACAGCTAGTGGAATCTATAATAAAGTTGTATTCTTCCCTAACAGAAGCGCAGACGGTACAGCATGGAATGACCCAATAATAGTTGGGACGTTTTACTTCGATAATATTACAGGCGTGAAAGGTACTGTAGGTGGTACTTCAGCTGGTAACGCGCCAGCTATAGCTGCTCCAACACCTCCATCAAGAGACGCTGCAAATGTTATCTCAGTTTTCAGCGATGCATATGCAAATATTGATGTTACCACATATGCAACTAGTTGGAGTCAGGGAAGTTTAGTTGGTGATCTTGAAGTAGAAACTGGCAACTTTGCCAAGCAATATAGTTTCGGTAATTTTATCGGTATTCAGCTTGGAAGCGGAATTGATCTGACTGATTTTACGCACATGCATTTTGATTATTGGGTTGCTGATGAATCTGTAGGTGATGGAGCGGTTTTAAACCCTAAATTATCTAATCATGCTAACTTACCAACAGAAGGTGAAACCAATGCTATAGGATCAGTGAACACCGTATCTACAGTAGGTGAATGGGTTTCATTTGATGTAGCACTTGATGACTTTACATCTGAATCTGCTAATGGCTTATTGGATAGAGAAAATATTTATCAGATTATCCTGACTACATCAGGTACTATAGCTGATGTTTACATAGATAATCTTTATTTCTATAATCAAACTGCAACGAGTATAGATGGGGTCGATGAATCACCTAATTCGTTTACACTCAATCAGAACTATCCTAATCCGTTTAACCCAACAACGAGCATTACATATAATCTTCCCGCTAGCGGCGAAGTGACACTTGAAGTGTTTAATGTAACGGGTCAGCAGGTGGCAACACTTGTAAATGGAGTTAAAACAGCAGGGTCACATACGGCAACATTTGATGCGTCAAATCTGTCGTCTGGCGTGTATATGTACAGACTCTCCTCTGGAAACTCTGTACAGATAAGAAAAATGCTGCTTATTAAGTAATCTTAGCCTGCTAAGAATTTTATCAGCAGAATTGATATTAAAAACCGGTCCCATAAAGGGCCGGTTTTTTTTTGCCAAAAAATTACTTCCCACTTCAATCGTTAGTAAAAATAAATTAGAAGAATTAGATCTGATGATGAATTATTTGGACATCAGGAGCCGCTGTCTTTTGGAATTTTAAATCTAAATATATCATTGGATTTTCATCTATCATGACAACTGATCTTGGAAAGATGCATTCTTTTTGTTAGGATGATTCAACTTTAAAAAACCCGGCTTACTTGAAGTTATTTATTTCACTTTTGTTACTGCTTTCCGGCATTGGATCTGGTGCTTATGCACAGAGCCTGACAGAGAAAGGCATTCCCTTATTGCGGAATTTCACGCCAAAAGATTATAACCATCGAGGAAAGATATGGGACATCGACTCGGCTCCGAATGGTATCGTTTACATGGCAGCTGATAAAGGCCTTATTGAGTATGACGGTACTGAATGGAAAGGGTTTAGTGGCAGCAATGGTGTAGTTCGTTCTGTAATGGTTGCCTCAGACACTCTCATTTATACCGGCTCTGACCTTGATTTTGGAGTCTGGAACCGTAATAAATTCAATAAATTTGAGTACACGTCTCTATATCCATTTCAGGAAGATCTAAATCAGCTAAATGAGGAGTTTTGGAATATCCATGAGCTAAACGGAAATATCTTTTTTGTTTCTTCCAGCAATATTTATGTCTTCACCAACCGTAACCGTAGCCTGACAAAAATCCCTGTTCCTAACGACATCGACAATAGTTTTGTCATTAATGGGCAGTTTTATTTTATAGATCAACAAGAGGGGCTGTTCCAACTCCAAAATCTTTCTCCTGTAAAGCTATCTTCTTTTGGTGAAAATAAAGGATATGAGATAATCGGGATCTATGAACAGCAAGAAACCCTGGTTTTCGTCACACAAAATTCAGGTCTCTACGCCTACAGTTCCGGTGACTTAATTCCACTCAATACATCACTTTCGGAAAGTTTGAAGTCGGCGAATGTTTTCAGTTTTGAAGTAATTAACGATTCTTTTTTAGCTTTTGGCACGATCTTGAATGGCGTATATATAAGCGATATGAGTGGAAACGTAGCTCACTCCATAACAAAAAATAAAGGGCTCAATAATAATACCATACTGAGTCTTCATTACAGTGACATTGGAAAGCTATGGCTGGCCATGGATTTTGGTGTAGCGTTTCTGGACCTGAGCAATGAATTCACGTTTTTCTATGATTATCTTGGTGATTTTGGTACCGGATACAGCGCTTTTCTCGAAAACGGAGACTTTTATCTTGGAAGTAATCAGGGCCTTTACAAATCTGACTGGGAAGAATTAAATAATAGCTCAGAGCTTGATGATTTTGAACTTATCCAGGGGACTGAAGGCCAGGTGTGGACTTTAAATAAGATTGACGACACACTTTTGATGGGGCATGACAGAGGGCTTTTCAAGATTGAGGGTACTCGGCTAGTAAGAATAGGAAACCAACGGGGAATCTGGACTCTCAAAAAATATGGTGAGTACCTGTTTGCCGGTACTTATAACGGCATCTCAATATATAAAAAAGATGGAGGTGACTGGGTTTATCACAAAAATATGGAGCTGATTCTGGGCTCAAGTAACCAAATAATTATTGAGGGGCAGAATACTATATGGATAAACATTCCAAATTTTGGCGTGATAAGGGCCACATTGGATGGTGATCTTTACCCGCAGAATAGGGAGATATTTGAATCTCAACGGTTCGGCGATCGCGACCATTATTTGGAGCAAAGTGATAACGGTGTAAAAGTAGTAACAGATGAGTTTGAATATAGCTACGATTCAGATTCTAATGGGTTTAGTAAAGAGAAGCAGGTTGAAGCCGGCTCGGGAGTTGACGATCTGTTAATGAAAAATGGACGGCCCCAACAGCTGAATGATGAATATATGTTTTACCCGGCTTACAACGGGTTTGCCCTTCGGCGTCTTGATCAGGTTGAAAGAGTGAGTGACACATCTCCGCAATTGATTTATCGACAGAAAATTGCCTATAGCAATGATGATGAAATTGAGATTTACAACGGAGCTGAAATCTCCTATAAAATGAATAACCTGAAGATAGTTAGTAATGTGCCCAACAGGGACGATGTGATGTACCAGTACAAAACCGGTGAGTCTAATGAGTGGAGCAACTGGTCGTCAGAAGGAACTTTTAGTTTAGTCGGAATCGGCTATGGTGAACATAATTTCACTGCAAGAGCAATGGTTGGGATGACGATGACGCCGGAAACATCATTTTCATTCATAATTTCAACTCCATGGTACCGAAGCTGGCCAGCACTGATATTTTATTTTATAGCTTTATCACTTGCATTCTATATGATGTATATGTGGCAGGGAATGTCTTTAAGTAAGCAGAAAAAGTATTTACTTAAAAATCAGCGAAATTCTTTACGTGAGCAGAAAGAACGTTACCGCAGACAGCTGCAGGAAGTGGAGGAAGATAAGCTTAGGGCAGAATACGAAAAAATGAAAGCACAGTTAAAGAGCAAGACAATTGAGCTGGCTACAAAAGCTAAAGAGAATGATGAAAAGCAGAAAATTCTTCAAACACTGAATGAAAAGATTGAGAGACTGAAAAAAAATCCTGACTCTGTGAAACGACAATCAGACGAAATTCAGCGTATTATTGATTCTCATATCGATTCTGAGGACAATACATTTGAAATTCAGATTGACGAACTACACCAGGAGTTTTCTGAGACACTTAGAAAAGAGTATCCTGATTTAACCCGCTATGATCTAAGGCTCTGCGTTTACATCAAGATGGGCTTTGATTCCAAGGAAATTTCTGACCTCTTAAATATTAAACCTTCAAGTGTTTACATCAGCAGGTCACGGCTTAGAAAAAAAATCGATATTGATTCAGATGAAGACCTTCATGCATTTCTGAATTCAGTATTATCTGAGTAGTGAATAGTTGCCGCTTGGTTGGGCTATATAACCAACAAAATTTAGTCTATTCAGACGTATCATTACTCATTAATCCTTGCAGACGTAATATTTGCTCGTCGTAATACTCTCTTTTTGAGCTTTTAGCTAGTCGCAGCTGCTTGAATACTTTAATCGCAGCCTCGTAGTTTTCCTGCTTTTCGTGTATGAGTGCAAGCGTTTCAGTAACAATGTCATCTACATCAGCCGAGCGTTTACTCAGATCTTCTGATGACTTTTCAGGCTCTGTATCTTGTTTTGGAAGACGTATACCCTGTGTTTCTGCCTCAGAAAGTTTTGAGATAAGCATGTCCAGATCTTTAATAGGATGTGTGGATCGTGCTTCCTGAACTTTTTTACTGCTGTTGTTTTGAAATGGTTTATCCGGAACCCAGGCGTCAAAATAATCCGGATGCTGTATGAAGTAGGGAAGACGTCGGAAAAACTGGCTTCCTGGGGCCAAAATCTTTGCTGATAATGCGAATTTTACTGCATCGGAGGCGCGCCCGGCTGTACGACTGAGAACTGCAAGGATATAATAACCTACGGCACCACTATTACGTTTGGTAACGTGGTTTTCAAGTTTTGTTAAGGTACCTTCCGGGTCACTATAAAATTGATCCAGGTATATTTGATAAGATTCAGGTAAAGGACCTGTGGGCAATTCCATCGATGTTTATTTAATTTGAGCGACAAAGATTTTGAGAGCGTATTCCTCAACAATTGAGAAATTTAACAGTGATCAACTTCTGGTTTTTTCGATAGTACAAAAAATATATCAGACTTTCTACCAATTACTTACGGCATCGTTAAATGCATTGTTTGCAATTTGCTGGAGCGCTTCTGCAGCGGCATCAAGCTCTCCGTCTACGGGGTTATCCAGCACATCATATGTAGCGTTTCCGGTAAAGCTCTTGCTGTAGACCGGCTCATCACTATCCTGAAACTGAAACGTGGCACGCACCACGATTTGAATCTCATTCAGATTGGCCTGTTCATCTCCGCCGACGCTAAACGGCCGGTTGCTATAAGACTGTATTGATCCCTCCATCCACGAGTCGGCAGATTCCTGATCATTGTTTAGGGACAAGCGGCTTTGGTTCACAAAACGGTTAATAAGTGCATTGTACAATCTGTCGGTAAGATCACCAAGCCCGCTTTGAGAATTATCAGGAAAAAAGGGAATATAAACGGTGCGAACGTCACTGGGTATACTCGTTCCTGTAAAACTATAGCTCATACAGGAGGTACAGAGCAGAATTAACCC
Organism: uncultured Rhodohalobacter sp.; assembly: GCA_964625635.1. Classification (GTDB taxonomy): domain Bacteria; phylum Bacteroidota; class Rhodothermia; order Balneolales; family Balneolaceae; genus SW132. Next base: position 9,891 of record CAZVEP010000055.1, on the reverse strand, counting down.
TATTGCGATAACAGATAACTTACTGAAGTTCATATTGATCCAGTTTTCTATAAAGGGTTCGCTCACTTACACCAAGGGCTTCTGATGCCTTTCGGCGGTTCCCCTCAAATTTTTTCAATGCTTGCTGGATGAGAAATTTTTCGGCCTTTTCGATGGATGGGATTTCATCATCTGTAAAAAAGGTATCGATGGATGGCTCGCTTTCTTCGTCTTCAATTTCGTCGGTATCCATCGATCGTATTCCAAGGCTCTCTTCACCGTGCTTATTTGTGTAGACTGAAATATCGTTTGGATCAAAATCCCGGGGCATTGCTTCAGGCAGAGCCTTAATTTCTTTATTACTAAAGGATGAGTAGATAAATTTTGCCAGCATCTTTTTGAGATCAGAGAGATCTGTTCTCATCTCAACAAGTGCTCTATAGATCAGTGTCGGATCATGAGAAGCAGAACTAAAATCATCAGAATCATCTTCTTCCTGTTGTTTTGATGCAACGACAGGTAAATTGTCTGCTGAACCTCGATGTTGCCGTCCTTTGAGATATTTTTGCAGCCGCTCTTTATCGATGAATTGAGATTTTTCCAGCACTACAAGCTGCTCCGCTACATTTCGAAGCTCTCTTACATTACCAGGCCATCGGTAAGAAATCAATAACTCACGTGCCTCATCTGAAAACCCCTTAAAAACTGAGTCATAGCGTGAGGAAAACTCATTCACAAATATTCTAAAAATCGGGACAATATCCTCCTGACGATCCCTGAGTGGGGGGAGCTTAATTTTAACGGTATCCAGGCGATAGTAAAGATCTTCCCTGAAATTCCCTTCGTTTACTTCTTCCCACAAATCTTTATTGGTAGCGGCAATAACCCTTACGTTCGTTGTTTGCATTTTACTTGAGCCAACACGAAAATATTCGCCTGATTCAAGAACACGCAGTAGCTTTACCTGGATATTTTTTGGAGTGTCAGCAATTTCATCAAGGAATATTGTACCGCCGTCAGCTTTTTCGAAGTATCCTTTGCGAGAATCATGCGCACCGGTAAAGGACCCTTTCTCATGGCCAAAAAGTTCGCTTTCAATTATTCCCTCCGGAATAGCACCACAGTTGACGATTACAAGATTAGAATTCTTTCTGTCGCTGATGGAGTGAATCGCCCGTGCAGTCACATCTTTTCCGGTGCCTGTTTCTCCCTGTAGCAGAACCGTGATGTCTGTCTTGGCAATTTGCATTATTTTATCGACTACCTGCTTTATAGCGGCCGATTCGCCATTTAAACCAAATCTTTCCTGAAGTGCTTTTCTGTCCATATGTTTTGTTTATTTAATAGACTTCAAAAATAAGAAAGTTACGCTTCTTACCATAAAAGGAAATGCTTTCGTAAATACTTGACTGCATTTTACGATCAAACTTTACTTTGAGTAAAAAAGATTGTTTGTTTGGAGTTGTTTATTAGATGAAAATATCTCTTTCTGAAATTTAAAGCACTTTTTTAGGACTCCAAACGAGTTCAGAATACTGAATAAAACTATCAGATGCTGATCGATAATTAATGATATGGAACTGTTTCCAATCATAAGGTATCAATGTTCCAATTACAGTTCAAATTGATCCTCTACATAACAAATCTACCCTCATGAAAGATTACCCTCGATTTACAGAAGCATTTGAGAAATCAATGCGTAAACATTTTGCTTTTATTTACGGTGATGATGCAGTTGATGATTGCTTGCGTGAAACTCATGCTCTTCTTGAAAAATACGATCTCACACCCCCGCAAGAAAATATTAAATATGAAGATGTATGGTCACATAAAGATCAGATTCTGATTACATATGGTGATATGGTACAGCCAAGGGTGGGGGAGGCAGTCGACAAACTTCATGTCCAGCATCAATTTCTTAATGAATATGCAAAGGACTTTATATCCACTATTCATATTCTGCCATTCTTCCCAAGCTCCTCAGATGACGGATTCTCTGTTGTAGATTATAAACGGGTTGATTCACGGCTCGGTGGTTGGGAGGATATTGAAGCTCTAAGTAAAGATTACAGGCTGATGGGAGACCTGGTGATGAATCATGTATCGCGATACAGTATGTGGTTCAAAAAATATCTTGAAAAACAAGAGCCGTACACCGACTATTTTATAGAAGTAGACCCGGAGACGGACATGAGCAGTGTCACCCGGCCGAGAAGTTCACCAGTGTTAACACCTGTTCATACCGAGGAGGGAGAAAAATTTGTCTGGACGACATTCAGTGATGATCAGATTGATGTTAATTTTTCAAACCCTGAACTTCTGTTTCGCTACATTGATATTTTTCTTTTCTACATCAGCAAAGGCCTTTCTTTAATAAGGCTGGATGCTGTTGCCTACATTTGGAAAGAGCTGGGCACATCGTGTATACATCTTCCGGAAACACACGAAATTGTAAAAATGATGCGTACACTTGTAGATCACTATGCTCCTGAAACAACGATTATCACTGAAACAAATGTCCCTCACAAGGAAAACATAAGTTACTTTGGAGACGGAGATGAAGCACACATGGTGTACCAGTTTAGCCTGCCGCCACTGTTGCTGCACTCTATCTTAACGGAAAACGCAGAATACCTGACAGACTGGGCTAAATCTCTAAAACCACTGCCAAAAAACTGTACCTATTTCAATTTTACAGCCTCGCACGATGGAATAGGGGTGCGGCCTCTTGAAGGACTGGTACCCCAGGATGAATTTGACGGGCTTGTTGAGGGAATAAAAAAGCGTGGAGGGTTTGTGAGTGAAAAGCAGAATGAAGATGGCAGCCTTAGTCCATACGAATTGAACATCACCTACTTTGATGCCTTTTCAGACTATAACGGCTCACAGAGCCTGCAGGAAAAACGCTACATTTGTTCTCAGCTCATAATGCTTAGCCTGCAGGGCGTTCCGGGAATATACTTTCATAACTTAACCGCCACCCGTAACAATATCAGGGGTGTTTCCATTACGGGGCGCTACCGCACCATAAACCGTAGAAAGTGGAAGTATGAAGAACTTGTAGATTTATTGAGTGATCCTGATACGAATACTTACAGGATTTTTAACCGGTATAAAGACATTCTTTTGAAGCGGAATCAGCATCCCGCATTTCATCCGTTTGGAAGCCAGAAGGTGTATAAAATTGACAGTGATGTGTTTTGTATACTCAGGGAAGATCCCGCCAATATTGAACGGATTCTGGTGGTGGCAAACCTCAAAACCGAGAAGATTTCAAAATCTCTTGATAACGTGGAGTTACCTATTGAAAAGCACTCAAAATATGATGATATCTTAACCGGAAAGACACGTATCGAAGAAAATAAGCTGGTTCTTGATGCCTGTCAGGTAGCCTGGCTAGTAGTATAGGAACAACGCATTAATGACTACTGTGTTGTTAACAATCAACTGTCGGTTAGCAATAAATAAATTAATAATTAGAACGGAACGAATGCTTCTACAGATCCTTCCACTTCGTCCCGGTTAACTGCACCGGGACTTGTGTCAGTATGAGAATTGTCTCGTCGCGTGGATGGGAGGCGTGCCTGAGGAAAAGACGTCCTATTTTGATTTGTTGCCACGCCGCCCCTTTAACCTATAAAACAATGTCATTCTGCCTGTCCCTTGGGGGAATAAAACGGTGGGTTTCTGTTTTGTAAAGAATCTGTAGAAGCAAGCAGCACGTGAACCGTCAATTACCGAACTATTTACCCGACAGTTCATTCCTGTCTTAACACTAAACACACTCAAGAATCTGATTAAGCTCAGTTATAATAATATCTGGTTTCAGATCCCTGGTTCTAGAATCATCTTTTCGCCATTTCAATGATCGGGCGTCACCCGCAAAAAGAGCAGTTTTCATTCCGAGTTCACTTGCTGGGTACACATCTTTCAGCATGTCGTTTCCGACATAAAGGTAATTTTCTGCTGAAAAATCAGGCAGTTCTTCTTTAGCCTTGGAAAGAAAATTCTCGTAAAAAACGAGTCCCGGTTTTTTACGTGACTCCTCATAGGACCAATGAAGCAGGTTTAAATTAAACCCGAGTTCTTCAAGAGACCTGCCAGAGAGCGCTTCAAAAGCGATGGGTGTATAAAACTGAGAGTTTGAAATGATACCCAGCTCGAAATCTCTGGACGACAGCTTGTCAAGTGTTTCATCAAGATCGGGCATCGGCCAGATGGGATTCATACGGGCCTCAAATTCGACGGCCATACGAGTATGATGAGATTCGTCAGTCGGGGTTTTGATCAGGTTTTCCGCATACATCTGGTTGAGAACATTTCTCCAAACAACACGAATGTCAGGTTCCGGGTAGGGGATTCCGCTCGCTTTTAACTCCTGAATTTGTTCCGTTACTATCTTGTCATAAATTTCATATCCCCGCTTGCCGGCTCTGTCTTCTTTAATATCCAGTCCAATACTCTTAAATGCTTCTAGCAGAAGTGATGCATCAGATTTGCCATCGTCAATGCCAATATCGCCCACGCCGGAAATGTAAAGCGTACCATAGAAATCAAATATGACAGCCTTGATTCCGTCCAGTTGCTTTAATGCAGGCTTTGTGTTGGTAGTTTCCGGTTGAAGAGGGCTGGAAAGTGTATTAAACCGCTCTTTCAGTTCACTCGTGTTATCCATTTTTAGCGCCCGAACTTTTTCCTGTACTCCTCAATTTCAATCATCGGCGGACGTTCTTCTTCCACGATTGATATCTCGTTTTGTTGATACTGGCTTTTAGTTACCTGGAACTGCCTGAGAATGGTTTCATGGTCAACATTTTCAAACTTTCCAAGAGCCTGGGCCCGTTTCAGGAATGTTTGAAGGATTCCAAAAGACATTTTTCCCAGCGAGATGGTTGGTTTATTCTCGTGAACACGTTTATCCAAGTCAGTCTGAGCAAAAGCTTCCAAACCGAATTTGTGATGCACGTCAATCAGGTGAGAGGTTTCAACTCCGTAACCAATCGGGAATGCAATTTGCTCAAGAACCTCACGTCGGACGGCGTATTCACCAGAAAGAGGCTGTATAATAGTTGTAAGCTCGGGAAAAAACAGAGAGAAGAGTGGACGTACAAGAATTTCGGTTACGCGCCCACCTCCTGAATTTCTTACGCCACCTGAGACTGCGAGCGGCCGGTCATAAAATGCTTTCACATATTTCACCTCTTCACGATAAATAAGTGGTGCTACCAATCCGTACACAAACCGTGGGTGTATGTTACTGATGTCCGCATCAACATAAACAATGATGTCGCCTTTAAGCTGGTGGATTGCCTTCCAGAGATTTTCGCCTTTACCCATTTTCGGCTCGAGATCCGGGAGAATATCGGCTGACAGATAGGTATCGGCTCCGTAGGTTTTAGCTACTTCAAGCGTATTGTCGTCCGAACCTGAGTCAATTACCGCAATTTCATCAAGCAGAGGGTAGCGATTAACAAGTTCTGACTTAAAAAGTATAACCTCCTTTCCAATTGTTTTCTCCTCATTCAGCGTTGGAAGGCAGAGAGAGATAGTTAAGCCATGCTTTTCTTTGGTTTCTACGAGTTTTTTAAGATCCCAGAATTGGGAGTGATGATATGTATTCTTATCAATCCAGTTTTGAAGATCAGTCACAGAATCCTCCATCTGTAGCAATTAATATTCCTATGATTTGAGCAAGTCCCTTATAGATAGGTTCGATTTGAACTGACTCGTTCATTTTGTGAATTCTGTCACCCGATGTAATACCGAGCGTCAGGGACGGTATTTCTTTATCGATGAGAGCTGCCAGCTCCGATGTACTGGGTGCCAGCCTGGGTTCGATATCCAGTTTATTCATAACTGATCGTGCACATTCATTCATGGGGTGAGCATAAGGTATGCCACCCGGCCGGCGCCTTGCAAAAATATCAAGCTCAACTTCATCACCGGTTTTTGAAGCAACCTCCTCGGCTATATACTGAATGGTTTTACCTACATCATCTACGACACCTTCTGACTCTGAACGGACTTCAAACCCAAGAGTTGCTTCTTTGGCAATGGTATCAAATGATGAACCGCCGGCAATTGAACCCATCACAACACTTGTGCGGGGTCTTTTTGGAAGCCGGATATCATTAATTTTATTGATGACTTCATTCAGGGTGAGAATGGCACTTGCATCACCAAATCGTGACCAATCGTACATTTCCGGCACCCTGCACGTGATTTCACCCCGAAGCATACCAATTGATGTGTAGCTTAATCTCCCAAGTTCCACTCCTTCAATGCAAAGAGCATTTTTAAAATCAAAGTCGTTGTTGTCAAGAAAGAATCGTATGCCCTCGAGGTCTCCGCGACCCAGACTCTGCACCCCGCCAAGAAGAACGAGATTGTTTTTTAATTCGATTTCCATCTCTTGCAGGATGTAGGGTATCGTTGCTAAAACGGCTAGTCCAAGACTGTTATCAGCCACTCCGGGTCCAATAATACTGCCTGATGATACCTGCATCGTGTGATCTGATTTGGCTGAAAACACGGTGTCGGCATGGGCATTCAGAAGTATTGACCGATCACCTTCAGTGCCTTCCAGTACACCGATGCCGTTTCCGCATTCGTCAATTGAATTTTCAGGCAGGCCAGCTTCTTTGAAACGGTTTAGCAAAAACTCAATTCGTTTTTCTTCTCCTGATGTAGGGGCGGGTATTTCACCGATCATGACAAGGTTTGCTAACAAGATCTCACGAAATTGAGTCAGTTGATCCTGTAAATCATGAAGGGAACCAATTACAGATTGTAAACTCATATGTATTTAATTGTTGAACATTAAGTTCTAAGCGTTAAAATGGGAAAGAAAAAATATTCATTCGTCAATATAGTGAAAACTTTTTATGCAAAAGGATTAATCATGTTAATTTTATATGATCACTCAGATTGATGAAAGATTTATGTTGCAAGAAAAAATACAGTGAAGCGGATTCCGTTAAAGTAACAGCTTTCAAATTTAATCATGCCATCTACAGTAAATTTTCAGTTAATGAAAGAACATCAAAAATGCCCGCTTTGCAAGCGAGATTGTCCGGTATCAATTATGCAGCGACACCATCTGAATACCCGCCGGGAAAGCGACAGGGTGGAAGAAATTTGCAGGGAATGCCACAGGACAATTCACGGTCTGTTCAGCAATACCATGCTCCGCGATCCCAAAATGCACCTCGATTCAATTGATGGCCTTCTTAGTAATGAGCGATTCTATAAGGCCGTAAAATTTATACGAAAACTTGCGCCGGGTGATAAAATCAAAATGCGGGACTCAAGAAAGAAAAAATATAATTGATCACGGCGGTATCTTCAAAATAGATCCCGCCGCGATTCAGTTAGGTTAGAGATAAGCTTGCTGAGCCATCTTTGGTTCAGGTTTTTGCTGCTCTGTCATCTTAAATATTTCGACGATGTTTTCACGTGTTAGCGGACCTGCAGCTGCGAGCTCGTCTTTACCGCCGCCATAGGTTTGAATGGCATAGTCAGCCACATCTCCAAAAACATCTGGCGAAATTCCCTGGTCAGATAACCGCTCATAAAGATGATTTTGTTTCAGCCAGCCTTCAAAATGAGTGATGAATGACATAGCATTTTCTTTTTGGTTTCCCTCAGAAATTCCAAACAACCGTTTTGCAAGAAGTGCCATGCGGTCAATTGCCCTGTCATGCTTGTACAACCATCTGAAGTAAGCGGGATATAGAATAGCCAGTCCGCGCCCATGGGCAAGTTCATGGTGTTGTCCGCTCAATGCGTGTTCTAAATTATGAAGTGTAAATGGTGCTGCCTTACGTCCGGCAATTTGCATTCCATTCAGTGCCATCGTAGACGCCCAAAGCATTTGTCCCCGAAGGTGTTCATTTTCAGGGTCGAGTTCCAGTTTGGGAAGTGTATCGAGCACGGTCTCCATCACGCTTTCGCTGTAGCGGTCGGCTAGATCGGACTCATTTCCGCCAAGCAGATAATTTTCGAAGACGTGGCTTAAAATATCAGATGCACCATCGCGTGTGGTAGTCGTGGGCAGCGATGTGTGGTAGGCAGGATTTAGCCAGGATGCTGCCGGTTTCATAAACGGATAGCTGACCGGTGCCTTGCCCTTAACCTCTGGATTTGAAATCACAGCATGGGCCGTTACTTCTGAGGCTGTTGCTGCTGTGGTTGGAATTGCGCAGACGGGCAGAGCTCCTTTCATTTGCCGGTATTTTGGGCCGCCGACAGTGTAAGGCCAAATATCATCAAGATCATCGTGAATCAGGCCTGCAATTGCTTTTGATGCGTCCATCACGGAGCCGCCGCCAAGGGCTATCATAAAATCGACATTTTCTGTTTTTCCGATTTCGGCTGCTTTGTTGATGGTTTGTGAGTGAGGGTTGGCTTCAATGCCTTCAAAGATAACGTGTTCGATATTGTCCTTATCGAGATAATTCTGAACTTCCTGGAGATATCCCATCTTTTTGACGCTGCCACCACCAATGACGATCATCGCTTTATTGCCGTATGACCCGAGCTGTTCAAAGTACTCATCGGCTTTCTCTTTTCCGTAATAGATTCTTGTTGGAATATGAAGTTCAAAAGGATTCATAAATAGCTATATTTAGGTTCGGTTTCATTTAATCTATTCTACTCTATCAACAGATCACTCTAAACACTCGTTCTTTTATGTCGGATTTGAATCGTGCTATCCAGGAAAAAGCCCAAACCCATTTTGATTATATGGTGCAGACCCGGCGGCACCTCCATAAAAACCCTGAAATCAGTTTTAAGGAACACGATACAACAGAATACATCCTGCATGAACTGAAAAAACTTGGAATAGAAACATACCGGCCTTTGGAAACGGGCTGTGTTGGTGTGATTGAAGGCGGGAAGATATCAGACCGTGTGATTGCCCTTCGTGCTGATATTGATGCATTGGCAATGGATGAGGAGGGAGAGCTTAAGTTAGATTTCTTGTCTGAAAGAGAGGGAGCAGCTCACTGTTGCGGCCATGATGCCCACACGGCAAACTTGCTTGGAACGGCCCAAATTCTGAGCGACATGCAGCAGGATATAGAGGGTAAAGTTGTATTGATTTTTCAGCCTGCAGAGGAAACATTGCCTGGTGGCGGCCGCCTTCTTACCGAATCTGGTTTTTTACAGGATCAGGGGGTACAGGCTATTTTCGGCCTGCATACGAATCCAAATTATGCTCCCGGCCAGATAGCCGTTAAGCCCGGACCGCTGATGGCCCGGCCTGATGAGTTTGAAATTACGATCAAAGGTGTAGGCGGCCATGCTGCTACACCTCACCTGACCGTAGATCCCATTGTAATGATGGGGCAGGTTATAAGCCAGTTCCAAACCATTGTAAGCCGATCGATTGACCCGACTGACCCGGCTGTGGTTACTATAGGAAAGGTTCGTGGCGGAACAACATATAATGTGATACCGGCGAAAGCGGAAATGATTGGGACAGTTCGGACTTTCTCACAAGAGAATGCCTACAAGGTGCGCGACAGGATGGATCAAATTTTAAAGGGAATAACAGAATCTGCCGGTGGGGGATATGAGTTTGAGTTTAACGAAGGATATCCAGCTGTTATTAACGATGAGCAGCTTACTCAAAGACTGATGTCTGCTGCTAAATATGTTCTGGGTGATGATCAGGTGATTGAACTCAAAAAACCGATTATGGCTGGTGAAGATTTTGCGTTCTATCAGCAGGAATTTCCCGGTACCTTCTTTTTCCTGGGAAGCGGCAGTGATGAAGCTGATTCCAAATGGAGCTGGCACCATCCGCGGTATAATGTAGATGAAAAGTGTATGCTGACCGGGTCAGCGTTGATGGCCGGACTGGTTATAAATAACGGGTGAGACATGAACAGGTATTTCAATACGTCC
>CAZVEP010000054.1:15157-21711 GCA_964625635.1 uncultured Rhodohalobacter sp. | reverse complement strand
GTGAAAAGTGAAAAGTGAAAAGTGAAAAAAATTATGAGTCCCAATTATGACTAAGTGGCTGAAGATAATCAGTAAAAACAGTCTGAAAATTTAATTTCAACGACTCATTTGAAGCTTTTCACTTTTGCCTTTTCACTGATTCTTTAATCCAGCAGACGCTTCAAGCACCTGCGGGCACTTGAAGGCTTTCTCTCAGGTCTCATCTTACGTCTTATGTCACACGTCTCCTATCTCAGGACTAAAGACTCAAGACTCAACCGCCACTTCGGGATCCTCACCATAAAACTTCAGAATAAGATAGAGAATAACAAGACCGGCGAGAAGCCCCCAGGCTGGATGAATAAAATCAAGGGCAGCGGGGATTTCACCTACAATCATGGCTACGGCAGCTACTACCAGTGCATAAGGCAGCTGCGTTCTCACGTGATCGATCAGGTCGCAGGCAGATGACATTGAACTCAGTACCGTCGTGTCTGATATCGGCGAGCAATGATCTCCAAATACGGCCCCTGCCATTACTGAACTGATTGCTCCAAGGAGTATTCCGTAATTTTCACCTCCGGCGAAACCAATGCCGGCTCCCATAGCAATGGATAGTGGTACAACGACCGGAAACAGAATCGCCATGGTTCCCCATGAGGTCCCGGTAGAAAATGCGGTAACGGCTGCGATAAAAAATACAAGTCCCGGCAGCAGCGATAATGGAAGAGAGTCCTGCAATAAAGACGCGAGATATGTGCCTGTGCCGATCTCCTGCGTGACACCTCCAAGGCCCCAGGCCAGAATCAAAATTACGATGGCAATCAACATCGATTGCATACCCCCGATCCATGACTCCAGTGCCTGATTGAGCGTCAGAATTTTTTGAAATACTGCTAAACTAATCGCTACAACACATCCTGTGAATGAGGCCCAGAGCAACGCATCAAAGGGATTAGCATTACCAATAATGGCCGTCAGTCCGCCTTCACCCGGCCCAAGCGCGGCAGCGCCGGTCGTGTAAAGGCTGTATAATGCCACGACAATCACAGATATAACCGGAAACGCTGCATTATACCATCGTCTTGGTTTACCCTCGATTGGTTTTAGAGTATCCAGGCTCGTATCCGTTGCAGGCATCGATCCTTCACGAATAACGCCGTTACCGGAAGCTGCCCGACGCTCAGCGGTTAGCATAGGGCCAAATTCCCGTTTCATCAAAATCGTCATCAACACAAATGCCAGGGCCAGAATGGGGTAAAACAGGTATGGCAGAGAATTCAAGAAAATGATAAAAGCATTATCGGCACCTGCAATAAGTTGATTTGCCAGCACCGGGTCTTCGGTGGTAGCGGCTAGTCCGGTAAGCGCGTTTTGAATTTGCGTAATTTCAAATCCAATCCATGTCGTAATAACGGCACTCACTGCCAGAGGCGCCGCTGTAGAATCGACGATATACGATAGCTTCTCCCGGGAAATATTCAGGCGATCTGTCATAGGCCGAAGTGCATTTCCGCGAATCAACGTGTTAGCATAGTCATCAAAAAAGATAGCGAGAGCCGATGCCCACGCAAATATCTGGCCTTTTTTCCGATTGGTCGCAAATTTACCCAGTACGTCAACCACACCCTGGGTACCGCCGCTTCTAGACATCACGCCAACCATACCTCCCAGAAAGAGACTGAACACAACAATTGCAACGTGATCCGCATTTACAAGCGCATCCGTCAGCAGCGAAAGTGATTGAGTTGTACCGGCAATAGGGTTGAAACCTACAAGAAAGAGCGCGCCTATCCAGATTCCCGCAAACAGAGACAGAATGACCTCACGGGTGATAAGTGCAAGTCCTATAGCAACAATCGGAGGCATTAAACTTATCCACGTGCCATACACTCCAGGATCCTCAACCCCGGCAGCAGACTGGGCAAGTAAATCACCCCATCCCATCATTAAAAATGTGGCCATTAACAGGCCCGCAAAAACTATCCACCTCTTTGTATTCATCATCAACTATTCAAGTTAGTTAACACACATTCTTTCATATGCGCCGGATCACTTTCAAAAATATCGGCGTTTTACTCAGCCTTGAAAATACAAGCATTGTCATTAAATACAATTTCGATTTCAGGTTTGTCCGCAGAATTCGATACTTTTTCGGTTAAGGGTACAGCAGCACTTCCGAATTTTTATATATTTATTCAAAACACAAGACCAAGGATATCGGGGCGATAATGGCAAAAATGAGAACGAACAGAAAATTTTTGAGCCGGCGGAAAAAACTCGCTGAACAGGTAAAACAGAAGGGAATTTCAGACCCCCTCGTTCTTGAAGCAATTGAAAGTGTGCCACGACATATATTTGTAGACTCCGCACTCGAAAACCGGGCTTATGAAGATAGTGCCCTTCCCATCGGATGCGGCCAAACTATTTCTCAGCCTTATACTGTAGCGGCTCAAACTGAGCATCTCGATATTCAAAAAGGTGACAAAGTTCTCGAAATTGGTACAGGATCAGGGTATCAATGTGCCATCCTCTGTTACCTTGGAGCTGATGTTTACAGTGTTGAACGTCACGAGCCTCTCTATCTCAAAGCTCGTGAAACATTGAAAGAGATGGGATATCGCCCACACCTGAAGTGTGGTGACGGCACGGTAGGATGGTCGGCATACGCCCCTTATAATAAAATAATCGTGACTGCAGGAGCACCTGTTGTCCCTGAGGATCTCATTTCTCAGCTTACTGAAGGGGGAATACTGATCGTACCCGTCGGTGATCAGGAGGTCCAGACCATGACCAAAATTACAAGAACCGGCGACGATTCATACAAAGAGGAGCAGCTCAGGCAATTTAAATTTGTGCCACTTATCGGAAAGAAAGGCTGGGATTAAAGAAAAAAGACCACAAGCAGGTTTATTTTTCTCGCTTCATACTTACGCTGGGTATCTTTTTCAGCGTTCGGCACATAAACCCAACCGTTACCAGCCATATTGAAATCAATCCGGCCAAAACGAAGTAATGGCCTTCGGCTGATGATACTGATAGCGTGATCGCCTCAGCCATTCCAAAGCTTTCAGTATCGACGCCTGCACCTACGAATAATGTGAATATTAACGCGGTAACGAAAAGCATCACCGCTTTTTTCAATGGATTTTGTATCATGGCTTTTTGTGTCATTACTCCTTGAACAGCATTCTTAACTACAATTATAGCAATAATTACTGACTGCTAAAAGATTATATAAACGCTGATGGTTAGGTGAAATCCCTGCAGCGTGCGATAATGTGATTCACAACTCACAGCAGCTTCGCCATTCAGATTTCGGCGGAGTTATCGATCTTGTGGATTCTACACAAATACCTGGTTCCCGGGACTAATCATAGTGGGCGGCCTGACAATTCAGCTTGGCATATGGCATTTTCTCATGATTTGCCTGAAATATGCGGGCATAAAACCGGCCCCGGAATTCAAATAAAAAACTATTTTCTGCTGACCGTAATGACCTACTTGCATTTTACTCTTCTTTAAAGGAGATTGGTCTAAATATCATTGGGTAAAATCTGTGCCTTGATAAAAGGTCCGGGAACTTCTCATACGACTACGACCGCTTATTGTCTCCTTACTGTCAAACATTATAGGAAGGGATATGCTTAATTATTCAGGACTTAAGATTTACAAACATACATGGGGCCGTTTCTATCCAAGCGGATGGAAACTTTTTATACTACTCTGTCTTATTAGTACGACATTTTCATATGAGCTGTCGGCTCAGGAAAGCGAAGCTGCTATCTCTTATCCGCTTTTCGATAGTGAAGAAGCGCTGGAAATCACCATGGAAATGGATATCCGAACCGTGTTGCGAGACCGCGGGGAAGAGACCGATTACCATCCATTGCTAGTGACCTGGAACACTGAGGATGGAGAGATCAGGCAGGTTGAGGCACGCGTCAAAGTACGGGGGAATTTTCGCCGACAGCGTGAGAATTGCCGGTTTCCACCACTGCGTATGAGGTTCGAGACCGAAACCGTAGAGGGTACCGTTTTTGAAGGCCAGAAAAAACTTAAGCTTGTTACCCACTGCCAAACCCGTCGATCCCAGTACCAGCAGTATTTATTGCAGGAATATCTGATCTATCGAGCCTACAATTTAATGACTGACAAAAGTTTCCGGGTCAGGCTGGTAAAAATAACCTATGCGGATAGTCAAGAGAGAGATGATCCATTTACCCGGTATGGCTTTATCCTGGAGGATGAAGACAAGATGGCGGAACGCTTGGGAGGTAAAATACTGGAAGTGGAAAATGTTCATCCGGATCTTACCGATTACGAACTCAGCAATCGCCTTGCCATTTTTCAATTTATGATGGGAAATTCCGACTGGTCTATTCCCGGCCTGCATAATATCAAGCTCATCAGGCTGGATGGTGAACCAACGCCGTATGCCATTCCCTACGATTTTGACTGGAGCGGTATTATCAATACGAGGTATGCCAAACCCGATCCGTTTTTAAATATTCGAACGGTTCGGCAGCGACTATTCCGTGGTTTTTGCAGAGATCCTGAAGTATTCAGAGATGAGTTCGCTTTCTTCAACAAACAAAAGAAAGATATCTATGCGCTTTACCGGGAACTGTCACCTCCACTTGAAGAAAATGAACTGGAGCAGGCAACCGGATACCTGGATGAGTTTTATGCCATAATCAACGATCCGGATGAGGCAGAGTATGATATTATAGAAAAGTGCAGAACAGATCGTTAAGGTCCGGGCCCGCTTTTTTGAATGGATTTTACATCATGGCTTTTCTCACTATCACTCCTTGAATGCCATAATGAAGCAATAAATCCTGACTGCTCAAACTTCATAAAGCATCCTATTTACTGCTAGAAGGTTACAGAAACGCTCATGGTTGGGTAGAATCCCGGCAGCGTGCGATATTGTGATTCATAACTCACAGCACCTTCGTCATTCAGATTTCGGCGGAGATATCGATCAAGCGGGTTCTTACGATTTAGAATATTAACCAGATCCAGGCGAAGTTCCAGTGCCGCCTTACCAACATCCGGCCGGTACAAAGCCGAAAGATCTACCTGACTAAAATGAGGAAGCCGGTCATTGTCCGGAGAATCCAAATCAATTCCCTGTGCTGACTCAGGTTCCGTGAACTGTAAATAACTGTAGTATGAGTCGCGAAAGGCCCATCGGCGCCCCCACACTCCCTGCCACTTACCAATCAGAGTCAAATCAGGAACCATTTGCCACACAGCACGAATCTGAGCCCGGTGCGGATCATTCCAGGGAGCACTCACTGATTTGCCAAACTGCATATTTAGGTCAATTGATGTATAGCTGAAATCATACCCTGACACCAGTGTCAGTTTTGAGTTCAGAAAGGATCGATGGTACCGAAAACCAATTCCGGACGAACTCATTTTAGTTGTTTCTGCAAATATAGTGACGTCGGTCTGGAGTTGATTTCCAGACGTATCGGAAGAACCCCGATATGATGTGACAGACGTAACAGGCTGCCACTTCAGATATCCTTCTACGCGAACTGTACTATTTTCAGATGGCTGAGCAATCCATGAACCCGTCAGATGATACGCCTTCGGAACCGGCAGAGTACCTGCATGTGACCAAATTGAAAAAGTTGGCACCACGGAAGCAGCACCACTATTTGACACCCGGTATTCATTAATAAATTGCCGGTAAAGCCCGCCTGATATTTTTGCTGACCAGTAGCCAAATCGCGAATTGGGACGATCAACCTGCACAGAGAGTCTGGGTTCAGGATAAACCTGGCCCGAACCGTCTTCAAAAGTAAGCCGGCTACCCGCTGTCAAATGCCAGTACTGACCAAAGCGAAAACTTCCTGATAGATATCCAGCAGCCATTAATGATGAAACATCCGAAAATTCCGGAACTTCACTATCAGGCTGAGTATCCAGCGTCGTTTGAATACCATCTAACTGAATACCACCAGACAAATTTAATGCCTTACTCACACTATAGCGCAGGTCCGATTTCATTATCCAATGATCGATTTCATTACCCAGTATCCCGGCTGAAAGCTCAACCTGTTCAAACTGAAATGCATCAGATTCCGAAACTACTGCAGCGTCAAGATTTGACTCAAACTGACGTGGGATGCCATATCCAAGGTTGGAACGGTGATGAAATCTTGATCCTGAGTAGCTTATCTTCGAATCAAGACTCAGTCTAACCGTTGGCAGGCTACTCCAGCCCAGGTTTACCATTTGAGTATCCCAGCTATATGATTCGGTTGAAAATAAAAACGGCTCATTTTCACTACCACCACCAGGCAATACCTCATTTAAGACGGCTGTTTCAAGGTTATTGCCTGAGATATAAGCCGACATATCAATCGAATTGTACCTGTTTGGCTTAAATCGAACGGCCGTGTGAAAATCGTGAAATGAAAGATCCGATTGATGGTCGAAAGGCACATATTCTTCAGCATTATTAATAGATTCGGACATATTGTTTGTAATCAAAGGATCGATTACATCCCAATCACGCAGTGTTGTCTCCAGCACTGGATACTGATACAAACTCCAAA
>CAZVEP010000054.1:0-15057 GCA_964625635.1 uncultured Rhodohalobacter sp. | reverse complement strand
GGACTAAATGCGCTGAAAAATCGACCGGTTGAATTTGTATTGTAGACCGGCGCGCCGTCAAGACGTAAACGATGTTCGCTCTCCTGGCCACCCTGAAGGGAGATATCTGTCATGGGAACACCGCTCTTTACGCCGGGAATAATTGAGAGATCTTTAATAGGAGTATTACTCCAGCTGCCATAATTATATGATAAATCTTCGTCAGCCTGGCTCAAATCAAGTCTGTAAATTTGAGGCCTATGTGCTTCAACCACAATCGGTAAGATATCAAGCGGTCGCGGCAGCAGCTCGATCAATTCCCTGGTTTGCCCATTAGGGGAGATACTGATTTTTTTGGTTACTGCACGGTAGCCTACATAGCTAAAAATCAAGGTGTGGTCCCCACTCAACAATCGATTGATTGAAAACTGTCCCATTTGCCCGGTACTTGTACCCCCGGAAGCATCAGCAAACATGATTGTTGCACCCGGCAATGGTTCTCCTGACCGGCCGTCAACAATAATCCCCGACAGCGTGCCGTAAGCCGATGTCTCAGCGGCCCGCTTGATGATTACTATCGTTCCTGATGAGAGTGTTATGTAATCCAGGTCATGATCTGTTAGCAGTAGCCGGAGCGTCTCAGTAACCGGTTCCTTATCTATTCTTCTGAATACATTTTTATCCCTGACCAGTTCCGGATCGTACACCAGATCTATTCCGCTTTCTCTGGCGATCGCATCAAGTGCTTGCTGCAAGGATTCACCGCGAAAGTCAAACGAGAAGAGATCATCTGACAATACCTGTGCACCGGCCGGGACGTGACTCATTCCTATAAGTACAAGGAAAATTAGAGTATGGGAAAGAGTTGATTTCAAATTAGTATATTCTGTATCCGTCTGCAGTTTTTGAATACCGGAGTCCCGCAACGGTACAGATGTCGTCAAGCAGAGATTCCGGATTTGTAATCTCACCATAATAGCCGGTCAGTGTCTCATCCGCCACACTGCTTTTTTCCAGTGTAATATTCAGATCAAACCGTCGCTCTACTTCTCTGAATATTTGCTGTAGTGATTCTTCATAGAATATAAATTTCCGCTCCCGCCAGCCGGTTACCCGCTCGAGGTCTGCAGATGCCGGATCCGTAGGCGATTCAAAACCAGGCTGCCATCGGCTTTGCCGTTGTTCACTCAGCTGCACTGAATTTTCAATATGGGTTAGCGGATAAAATCTAACCACACCCTCTTCAACCGTAATCAGGGTTTCCTTTTCAGGATGGTCAGACCATGACCTGATGTTAAACCGGGTTCCCACAACTTCGGTAACAGTTCCGTTTGATGTAATGCGGAACGGCGTATCCGCTGAAACGACATCAAAAAATCCTTCTCCATTTAAAGACACGGCCCTGTTCGTATAACCAAAAAGCCTGTTAAATTGTATGAAAGACCCGCTGTTGAGCTCAACGACAGATCCGTCAGGCAGAGTAACGGTTGCCATTTCGCCAGCCGGAATTTTAACAATTTGTGGCAGCATCAAGAATACGGCTCCCGCTATAATAAGTGCAATCGCTGCCGCAGCGTAACGCCCATATGTCTTGATATGACCCGCAATGCGATCTCCCCTGCCTGAAAAACCCAGCCGGATATGAACATCTTCAAGATCATTCTCGACTTCCTCTTCTGTGATACGGTCACTTACCCTGTCGGCTTGACCAAGTGTTTCCCAAAGTCTGTTTATTGAATCCCTTTCTTCTTCATTAACTGATGAAAGTACACGGGACGGCGCGGATTCGTGATTGTTATGTGATTTATTTTCAGGCATAACTTTTAATTATTACTATGATTTTCATACTGCTCGTATCTTTCTCTAAGTGACCGCAAAGCTGCTACAATATGGTTGTTCACTGTTTTTGGTGACACATTCATTACGACGGCAATCTCTTCGTGATCAAATCCTTCGAACCTGCTGAGGCTGAGCGCCTCTTTCTGACGGTCCGGCAACTCATTTATCCAGCTTCTCATTAACTCCTTAAGTGATGGGCCGTCACCGTCATCTTCATCATCCATGGCAATCACTACACTGCCTGCATTACCATCGCTGACCAAATCGTGGTCAACATTAAACGATGATCGATCGCGAATCGCATTCAAAGCCTTGTTTCGAACCATTGTAAAGAGATAGTTTTTCAGTGAACGAGAGGGATCAATCCGTGATCTCGTTTGCCAGAGAGATATAAAACAGTCTTGTACAATATCCTTTGATGCAGTTTTGTCTTTCAGATACCGCATCGCAAAATGAACCATCGCCGGATAAATTGCCCGGAAAAGTTCATTAAAGGCCTGCCGGTCAGACCGGCTGATCCTTTTTGCCCATTCGTTAAATTGTTGTTCTGTTAATTTCTTCATGAAGTGGTTCTGCCTTGTATACACCTTACAAATCAAGACTACCTACCCATCTTAATTTTTTTTGAATTTTAGCTCTCAGCGATTTTGTAAAAATATGTGATCTAAGTCTTTTAATTCTGCTCGACCCTGCCTCTTTGCCCCTAAAAACAGGTTCTAATCTGTCAACTCGGGAAGATTGAGGATATGCTTGTGTAATATTTATTTAGCGGGAACACTTCCGTAATGACTGACGTTGATGGAGCAGATTGAAAGATTTTGTATAAGCAGAATCCTTAACCCTAATTTAATTTATCTATTATGAAAGCACTAAAAATCTTTATGATGGCATTTGCCGCCGCAGCACTTATTGCAATGGCGCCGATTGCCAATCAGAACAACGATACAGACCATAATCACCACAATATTGTGGAAGTGGCTTCAGAAACTGAAAACCTTTCAACACTCGTAGCGGCTGTACAGGCTGCCGGTTTGGTTGAAACGCTGTCAGGCGATGGACCTTTCACGGTATTCGCACCAACAAATGCTGCATTTGAAGCACTTCCAGAAGGGACATTAGAAAGCCTCCTGCAGCCAGAGAATCGCGACACACTTGTTGAAATCCTGACCTACCACGTAGTATCAGGTGAAGTAATGTCGACTGATCTCAGCGATGGAATGATGGCTGAAACTGTTGAAGGAAGTCAGATTACCATTTCGATTACTGATGGTGGTGTTTCAATCAATGATGCGAATGTAGTTACCGCTGATGTTGAAGCATCTAACGGTGTAGTTCATGTGATTGATTCAGTGATCATGCCACCGGAAGAAGAATCTTCCAGCTACTAAGAAACACTTTCTTAGGATATTATTTTAAAGCTGCGTCATTAGACGCAGCTTTTTTTTTACCCTTATCTTTCTATCTCTCCACGAATTTTCCACCCTTTCTGGTCTGGCACACTTATGCCCCCTCAATAGATTCAACTATTCATTGCTTCCAAGCGTACGCAAACCGGGTAACTTATCTCGCTGATTCAGATACATACTGTGCCACGGTAGTGTAAGTACCAAGCATAACTGTTGATTGGACAGGATGGCAGGGACAAATAAAAAAAGCCACAGATCATTGCTACGGCTTTAGTAATCTAAGATGAGTTATACTTTTAAAGGCCTTTCTTCACTCTTTTGTAATACGCCTCATACTCTTCAACAATTTTACTTTGTTCAAATTGTTCTGCCCGTTTACGTGCATTGGCAGAGAGTTCATTATGCAGATCCTGATTCTTCAAGATTTTCAATGAATAGTCGCCCATAGCCTCTACATCACCCAGGTCGCAAAGATAACCGGTTTCACCATGAATATTTACTTCCGGGAGGCCGCCAATGTTTGAGCTGATAACCGGTACACCGCAACTCATTGCCTCAAGCGCTGCAAGGCCAAAGGTTTCGCTGCCTGATGGAATTAAGAAAAGATCACTGATTGATAATACTTCCTCAACCTGCTCCTGTTTTCCGAGAAAACGCACATTTCCACATACTCCAAGCTCACGGCATTTCTGTTCAGCATGGTGACGATCAGGACCATCCCCTACCATCAATAAAGTAGCCTCTACTCCGCCTTCTATAATCTTGTGAAACGTCGACACCACGTCCGGCACACGTTTTACTTCCCGAAAATTCGAAACATGGGTTATTACTTTTTCATCGTTTGGACAGAGCGCTTTTTTAAAATGGTTTTTGTCGGACTTTTTAAACCGGTCCAGGTCGATAAAGTTGGGAATTACTTCGATTTCTTTTTTAATATCAAACTTATTGTAGGTCTCCTGCTTTAGATATTCGGAGACAGCTGTTACACCATCACTCTGGTTAATAGAAAAATCAACCACATCTTTGTAACTGGGGTCGCTCCCAATCAAAGTAATATCGGTACCGTGAAGTGTTGTAATTATCGGGACGTGCGCAGCTTTCTCACCTAGAATTTGTTTCGCCAGATATGCACTTGTAGCATGAGGAATTGCGTAGTGAACGTGAAGAACATCCAACTTCTCAAATTTTATCAGGTCTACCATCACATTGGCGAGCGCAAGATCGTAAGGCGGATACTCGAAGAGCGGATAGCTGCTGAGATCTACCTCATGAAATGTAATATCTGTCCGAAGTGCGTTAAGACGGGCCGGGCGTGAATAGCTTAGTATGTGGAGAGTATGTCCTTTATCTGCAAGCCCTTTTGCAAGTTCGGTAGCGACAACACCGCTTCCGCCAAAGGTTGGGTAGCAAACGATTCCAATGTTCATGTGTATGTTTTTGACCGAAAAAAATTCTGATTTAAAATACACAAAATAAGTGAGTGTTACGTTCAGGGACTTTGTAAAGGTATGTTATTTCTAAAGACTGTTATTATATGACAAATATTGGGTATTAGGTGAAAATTAGCTTTTCCCTTATATTTGGAATCGATTATAAATCCATTTCAACCATATAGCTCTTTCAGTCATGGCAGGACATTCCAAATGGGCCAACATAAAGCATAAGAAGGCCAAAGAAGACGCAAAGCGGGCCAAAGTTTTTACAAAGCATATCAGGGAAATTACAGTTGCTGCACGAGTGGGCGGCGGTGACCCTGCTGCAAATCCGCGCCTGTCACTCGCCATTGAGAACGCCAAGGGCGTAAATCTTCCGAAGGACAATATTGAGCGGGCTATCAAAAAAGGGACCGGTGAACTGGATGACGGCTCTGCTAACTATGAAGAGGTTACCTACGAGGGTTACGGCCCGGGTGGCATTGCCTATTTCATAGAAGCAACCAGTAACAACCTTAATCGAACCGTTGGCGAAATTCGCCACATATTTACCAAGCATGGCGGCAACCTTGGTACCGATGGATCCGTGGCGTATATGTTTGATCAAAAAGGATCGATAAAAATTGAGGATTCTGACCTGGATGATGAAGAGCTGATGCTGATCGCCATTGAAGCCGGAGCAGAGGATGTGATTAATGAAGATGACTATGTAGAAATTATTACAGGCCGGGAAGACTTGTTTGATGTGAGCGAGGCGCTCGAAGAGCAGGGAATTGAATTAGAATCTGCTACATTGATACGTATACCGGCTACCGAAGTAAAGGCTGAGCCTGATACAGCCCGAACCAATCTTAAGATGATGGACAGCTTTGATGAGAACGATGACGTTTCTAATATTTTTACGAATATGAAAATGGATGACGAAACGTTAGAACTTGCTGAAAGCGAAGAATAAAGTTCTACCCCAACTCAAATCAACTTAGATTGTGAATATGAGAATTTTGATTCTGATAATTCTTGCCACGGTGCTTACAGCAGCCTCACTCAATGATGCAAGGAAAGCAAACGATGCCTATCGCAGCGGTGATTATGAAACTGCAGCTCAGCTTTATCGTCAGGCTATTGCACAGAATCCCGAAGATGCCCGCCTCCACTTCAACCTCGGCAGTGCACTGGCAAAAATGGGAGAGTCTGAAGCATCCGTACAGGCGTTTCAAACTGCTAAGCAACTCATGGATGATCCCCAGGATAAAGCCCGGGCCGACTATAATGCCGGCACTGCTCTTTCGGAAGCGGAAATGTATGAAGAGGCTCTGGACTTCTACCGCAACGCTATGCGTAACAATCCTGATGACCCTGATGCCAAACATAATTATGAAATGTCGGTAAAGAAAAAGCAGGAGCAGGAGCAACAGCAGCAAAATTCATCCGACAATCAGGACGAAAACCAGGAAGAACAAGAGCAGCAGCAACAGGATCAGAATCAAGATCAGCAAGAACAGCAGCAAAATCAGGATCAGCAGGACAGCCAGAATGAAGGAAATCCCCAGGATCAGGATGCCGGAGAACAGAACATGCCGCAACCTGACGAAATTAGCCAGCAAGAGGCTGAAAATATTTTGAACGCACTCGAGCAGCTCGAAAGAGAAATATTGGAAAACAGGAAAAAAGAAGCGACAGAAGACGCACCCTCTAATGATAAAGACTGGTAGTTATTTGAAAGGCCCCGTTCTTTTTCTTGTTCTAATATCTATGCTTTCTGTGATCACTCCTGAACGGATGATGGCTCAGGACGTAACACTGGATGCTGTGCTGTCAGAAACCAAGATTTTTACGGGTGAACAGTTCACACTTAGTATTGAAATTCAGAGTTCGGGAACACACAGTACTCAGCTGCCGCAACTCCCGCTGATAGACGGTGCACGTGTGGTGTCATCAAACCCGTCTAGAAGCACCAGTATTTCAATTGTAAACGGCCAAACGTCCCGAACCACCTCTTACATCTACACTCTTATTGCTACTGATACAGGCTCATATTCGGTTCCATCCATTAACGTGGTCATTGACGGAGAAGTCCGCCAGACATCACCTATCGATTTCGAGGTCATCGAAAAAGGATCCTTATCAGATAGCGGCCCCCAGATGCCGGACATTTTTGTGCAGGTTGAAGTGGATGACAGCGAACCGGTCACGGGCCAGCAAATTGTTGCAAGCGTCGTACTCTACTTTAAACAAGGTATAGAAGTGACCTCTTTTCAGCCATCATTTGGCTGGAGCACAGATGGATTCTGGAAAGAAGATCTTGAAAATGCATCACAGCCGCGCGCAGAATCTACAATTTTAAGCGGCGTAAGATACAGGCGTGCCACACTCCTCAGATACGCGCTGTTCCCCTCAAGAAGCGGTACTCTCACCCTAAATGAGTATGGCCTTTCGGTTGGTATGAGAACCCAGTCTAACCGCAGCGACCCTTTTGGAAGTTTTTTCGGATCAGGCACAAATCAGCGGCGCGTTGAGCTGGAATCTGAACCGGTTGAATTGACGGTGAAATCACTACCCGAAAGCGATGAGTCATCCATAAATGTGAATGCGGTTGGAAACATCAGAGTTGAACGTTCAGTGAGTAAAACACGCATTGAAACCGGTGAAACGTTTGAACTGGAAACCCGGATTTATGGAGAAGGAAATATCCCACTCATTCGGCGTCCCGGATATGAACTTCCAGACGAAATTGAAACATTTACGCCAAGTGAAACCAACTCTATCGAACGGGTGGGCCTTACCATACGCGGAGAGAAAATCTATACACAGCAGCTTGTAACCCGAACACCCGGTTCTCTAACGATTCCGCCTGAACAAGTTGCTGTTTACGATCCATCTGCAGGCCGTTACCGCTATCGTACTCTGCCGGCTATAACTCTCAATGTTGTGCCCGCACCTGTTTCAGCTACTGCACCAAACCAGTCCGTAAGCACCCTTCAGCCCGTTACCGGCCTTGCTGCATGGCATACGACAGAATCCACGTCCATTTATAAGCGAATATGGTTTTGGATATTTCTGATACTGCCGCTTATGGCTCTTCTGATTGGGCGATGGAGAAAATACTACATTGATCGCCTCATGGAGGATGACACGTTCCGCAGGTCTGAATTTGCTGAAAAAATTGCCAGGGAACGGCTTGACGAAGCTCAAAGCAAACTATCTGAGGGTGAAGAAACGAAAGAATTATACAATCTGATTCACAAAGCAGTAGCTGGATTTGTCAGCGATAAACTTGGGCTGCCCGAAGCAGGGCTTAGCGACAGCGATATCATCGAGAAAATTGAGCAGCAGTCGGTAAATGGACAAACGCTCAAATCGGCCCGGTATATTCTCGATAAATGCCAGACCATAAGTTTTGCTCCTGCTGCCGGAAAAGATGACATCACCTCAGATATTGAAAAGGCAGACCTATTAATCACTGATTTAAAGAAGGCTCTTTGAAACATTTCATTATCATATTGATCTTATTCGTTGGAGTGCTCTCTGCCTCTGCTGACCTGCAGGCTCAGCAAGCCGCTTTTGACAGGGCAAATACGCTGCTTGAGGAACAGGAGTATACGGAAGCCATTGAACGGTATAAAAGCATTTACGAGGAGGGGTATGTTTCGGGGGCACTCTGGCTCAATATTGGTGTAGCTTACACCCAGCTTGACAGCCTTGGAAAAGCGAAATACTATATACTAAGAGCCTCAGAATTCAGTGAAACAGAAGAGATAGCGAAACAATCTCTTGACGTGGTTGAAAACAGGTTCAGCCGTCGCTCGGCCGTCTTACCTATGTTACCGTGGGATCGGTTCTTCAACTTTCTCGACAACTCTCTTGGTATTGCAGGTCTGATGGTAATCGGGCTGCTATTTTTGAACGTAACCGCTGCACTGCTGCTTGCTTCCTGGTTTCGTCCGGAAATGAAGACACTTTTTAATAAGCTTAGTATCGTAACGATCATCCTCACCGTTTTGTTTATTTTCTTCTCAGTGTTTCTTTCCCTGCAGGAAGATTGGTACGAAACAGGAGTTACAATAGCCGATCAAGCGACTGTTTATAACCAACCCGATACCGATTCAGCCGTCGTAAGCACAGCATACGAAGGATACACCATGCGGGTATACGTCGAAGAATCGGCGAATATCACCGGGGATAACTGGTTCTACGTAAGGCTTGCCAACGGCCTTTACGGCTGGGTCAACAGGGAAGCCGTTCTTTCTTATTAGCTGTTAGCTCCTGTCCTGCACTGCTTTTCCTTCTGATTCCCGCGAAATATCTTCCAAACTCCTGCCGGCAGTTTCAGTTACAAAGGTTTTGACAAAGAAAAAGGCGACGAAGCCGAAAAATGCGTAAATACCGTAGGAGAGCCCCAGCCCGATATTCGCCAGGAAAATGGGAAATGTCATTGTAATTGCAAAATTGGCCAGCCATTGAGAAAGGCCGCAAAACGCAAGTGCCGATCCGCGAAAACGGTTTGGAAACATTTCTCCCAGCATCACCCACATGATAGGACCCCATGAAAATGCAAAACACGCGATGTACCCGTTGGCTGCAAGAAGTGCGTAGAGTCCCATTGTATCATCCAGCTGGAGTGCACCGCTTTCAGAAATTCCAGCAGTTCCAAAAATAACAGCCAGAATACCCAGCATCACACCCTGCCCTATAGCGCCAATCATCAGCAGCGGTTTTCGGCCAACCTTATCAACTAATGCTATGGCTACGAACGTGAAGATAACGTTTACTGAACCACTGATAACGTTTTGCAGAAGCGCATTTTCTTCGGTAAAACCGGCTGCCTGCCAAAGTGTAGCGCCGTAGTAGAACACTACATTAATTCCGGTAAACTGCTGAAGCACAGCCAGACCCAGACCAACCCAGACTATTGGATGGATATTCCCCGTATACTTATTAATGACGTCGCTCAGACGCGGTTTATTCACACCGTCGAGCGTTGATTGGATATCGGCGATCTTCTCATCAAGTGATTCTTTATCGGAGACAGATCCAAGGACCTTTTTTGCTTCGCTGAGCCGTCCCGAGGCAACCAGATAGCGGGGTGATTCGGGAATAAAGAAAAGGGAAGTAAGAAATACGGATGCCGGCAAGATCTCTACCCAAAACATCCACTGCCATGCATCAAATCCCATCCAGAACACATCAGAAGCTCCTCCTGCCGAACCTGCAATCATATAGTTACTCAGAAAAGCAACAAAAAGACCCACAACAATCATCAGTTGCTGAAGTGTAGCCAGGCCACCCCTGATTCTGGGAGGGGCAATTTCGCTGATGTAGGCCGGAGCCAGCACGCTGGCAGCTCCAACGGCGAGACCGCCGGTTATTCTAAAAAAAACGAACATTGTAGAACTGGTGGATATACCCGATCCCCAGGCACTTATAATAAAAGCGATAGCGGTTACAATCATCACGGGCTTACGGCCATATTTATCGGCAAGTGTGCCGGCAAAGAAAGCACCGGCGGCACAACCTAATAGCATCGACGCTACGTTGAAGCCGGTTCCAACTGCATCTGAATTGAAGGCTTGCTGCAGTGCATCAACCGTACCATTTATTACACCACTGTCGAAACCAAAAAGAAATCCCCCGATTGCTGCGACAATTGAATAAAAAAGAACTCTTCCAAAATTCCCCGATCCGTCACTATTATCTTTCATTATTCTATTCATTTATAGTTAGCCCTTGAACCGATAGATATTCAATAAAATATCTCGATTTAACAAACTGATTACGGAATTGATAAATGATTGAGCATTTGCAGCTGTAATTTTAACTAAGGATACCCCACCATCACAAGCAACAAGGTTTTGGCCAGTGATTTTTAATCGCTCTTTATTGAATGAATTGACCTGTATAATTCATAAATTTGAAGCCTTTGGAATTTTACACTATCAACCGGCCCGGCTCTTGAGATCAAATAATCACACATTCATTTCTATTATGGTTGCCCTGATTGCAGGCGGCATTCCTATTTCAACAGTATCTGCTAACCAGTTAGATTTCTTCGATCCCATCTTCCTACTAACCTGGTGCATCCTCGGTATTGTGGGTTCATTCGGTACCTTCCTCTATTTCAATCTTAAGCAAAAAGATATTGTTGCTACATTCGTCATGGGTTACATGCTGGCAGTCACTATACGCTTTGTATTTGATGTGATGGTAAATAATACTGCTCAGAGCAACCTGAGTCTTGCTCTATTGCTTGCTATGGCTGTCGGCGGCTTCACCGGGTGGTCAGGTTCGCAGCTTTGGATTTTGCTAAAAAAAGGCAATAAGCCAAAAAAATAGCCCACCGGATTCCTCCCGTTTTATCATTCCATTCCCCAGGCAAATCTGCTCAGATAGTACAGCGTAGGGAAAATTCCCACATGTAGATCAGGACTCCCCCGATAGTAGCAAGGTGTGTTTTTTTTGATTTTAATATCAGATGGTTTCAATAACAGTATCTAAACCCCAAACCCATGGAAGCTACAATTCAATCTCCCGACATCGCAAAAAAATCTCCTTTCAGCCCTGCAGAACTCTCTGTGTTTCGCACGCTTATTGAAAGAAAAATTACCGATGCCAGTGAGGAGATTGAATATCTCATGCAGAGCGTACGGGAAATGCGTGAAAACAGGAGTGCTGACTATTCATCAAGCCAGCATCATTTTGCTGATCTTGGCTCCAATGAAGCTGCTATGGAAGTAAACATGAGACTGCTGGAAAGAACAAGAACGTTTGTGATGCAGTTGAAACGGGCACTCAGCCGAATTGAGAAAGGAACATATGGTATCTGCAAAGTTACAGGAAAACCCATATCGAAAGAACGCCTGTTGGCAGCGCCACACACCCAGCATAGCATTGAAGCTAAGCTGAGTAGAAACTAAAGTTTTCACTGATAAACGAGACAGACTATGGAGGAAAAGAATAAAAACAAAAATGAGCCGACTGCAGAGCGGTCCGACGGGCTTGACATCGAGTCACTGTTGCATAAATCCACACAAGAGCTTAATGATTTGGCCAAAAACCTGTTGAATGGAAAATATCAGAAGAACAGCTGGCAGAGAGATAAAATAATGCAGTTGCTGGTTAAACAACTCTCTTCTCCGGAAACAGCAAAATAATGCCGAAAGTATTTTAAAGAATTTTTAGTGGTTACTGATAGCTAACATCTGCAGCTTGATAGGCTGCAGGTGTTTTTTTTGCCTTTCAAAGCATGACGAGTTTAAATATTATTATTTGGATTTTTTCCAATGCCTGCCTCCCAGACGACGGTCAGTAGCCCTCCAGGCTGGATGAAATGAATCCATCAATTTATAAAAGCGCCGGCTATGGCCTCTTTCCAGCAAATGAGTCATCTCATGAACAATAATATATTCTAAAAACTCCGGGGCCATTTTAACCAGGTTGAGACTTATCCATATTCGGCCAGCCTTTGTATTGCAGGTTCCCCAGCGCGTTTTCATCTTTTTAACATTCCATTCCTTTACGGTAACTCCCATCACCGGTTCCCACTTTTCAATGAGCGCTGGAATAGGTTTTTTTAGTTCTTTTCGATACCATTCCCGCATTACTTTTTCCCTGACCTGAATATCACTTCCCGGTTTTACGCGGAGTTCAACCATATCATCCGGTATCCTCTTTACTGAATATCGCCCGGCACTCTCAACAACCCTGAGCTGAAACGGATCTCCCCATAGATAGTGAGTGCTTCCATGGGTGAAGGCAGCTGTTAGTTTTCGATTCTTTGGTCTCGCATTTTTAAAATGCTTCTTTATCCACTCTGTCCTTGATTCTGCAAATTCAATAATCTCTTCATTATCGATATGAAGCGGGCTCGAAATTCGAACATGCTTGCGTGTTGGATATGCCACCATGCGCAGATGTTTTACTTTCTTCTTTGTGACTTCAATAGGTATATCATCAACCCTGATCGTGTATGTTCGCTGTTTTGGCATTCTAAACGACTGATTCATATATATTCTATATCTATGTCTGATTTATCAGGCTGAACGGTACGAAATCTTATCTTCACATTCTTCCCGGAACGGGATTTCTTATCATTATGATTGATTGAATAACTTAACAAGCCAACAGATTGCGGAAAAAATGAATTTACCTGACACGAGACTCATTACAGATTTCTCAAACCTTGCAGCGCAACAGTGGATCATAACAAATGATACCGTGATGGGCGGGAAGTCTTCCAGCCAGTTTCAAATCAACAAAGACGGAAACGGTGTGTTTCTAGGTACGGTATCGCTGGAAAATAACGGCGGATTTGCCTCGGTAAAAAATTACGAACAAATAAACCTTGCAGGCTTCAAAAATATTAGCATCAGAGTGCTGGGTGACGGACACCGCTACAGTTTCAGGCTCCAGACCGGAGAAGGTGAGTCGATCCACCCTTGGTTCTACGAACAAAGGTTTCAAACCGAAGCTGATACATGGGCAGATATCGAGCTGCCCATGACTGATTTCGAACCTACATATCGAGGCAGAACGCCTGAGAATGTTTCAACCCTAAATCCTTCCGCCATCAAACGTTACGGGTTTTTGATCAGTGATAAGCAGGAAGGACGATTCAGACTTGAAATTGACCGTATCTGGGCTGATTGATTCAACATTTTACTGTTTGGGTTTTATGTGAGCCCGAGGAAATATCGATTACTGATTCCTCCTCACTACAACCCTGCTTCTGTGATTCAAAAAAGTAATCTTACCCCCAGCCTGTGGCACTCCTATCTGATTGACAATTTAAGTTAATTACCCTGTCTGCCGATGTATTTCATACACATCTCAAGGGGATTCAACCTTTATTGATGTGTCAGAGAATTTATCCATAAAGGGGATTCTCAATCCGGATATTGGTTGTAATTAACACATCACCGTCAGATGCCCTATCTACAAAAATATTTTTCAATTTATCTAGCCATATTTATCACGGGATTTTTATCCCTCCAGCCCGCCATCAATCCGGCATATGCTCAGCAATTAAAAAAACCATTTTCTATCGATCTGGGCCTTGGCAGCGGAATGATAGGAAATGATGAAATTCCGTCTGCACTACTGCCGGAACTGGAGTTTAGTTTTATTCCCGGTCGATATGGGCTGGGGCTGAATACGGGCATTTACTCATACGATTCATCTTTTAACCCGGATCAGTACCGCAGCGGTTTTGAAAATTTCACAACAGTAAATAGCAGCGACCCGCAATGGAAGTCATTCTTTATCGGACTCGGTCCGCGTATTGAATTCGGTGCTAATCTGCCTGTACAGTTTAAAGCCGGTATAGATCTTTCGTTTACCCGAAATTCACCGCCGCAATCTGAAGTAGTTTTCAGCGATGAAACCGGTGCATTTCATGACGTTAACCTAACGCTTTCGGAGTTCAGTGCTGGTGATGACTTCAAGAAATGGTCGACTGCAATCAAACCGGAGTTCCAGGTACAGTTTTCGCCGGGGCGATCCCAGCGGTTTGGTTTTCACATCACCACAGGTATTCAGCATCAGCTCTCTGAAAATTCA
The DNA here is from genome assembly GCA_964625635.1 of uncultured Rhodohalobacter sp. Classification (GTDB taxonomy): domain Bacteria; phylum Bacteroidota; class Rhodothermia; order Balneolales; family Balneolaceae; genus SW132. The sequence goes on along the minus strand of CAZVEP010000054.1, from coordinate 848 downwards.
TTTATTTACTCAGAACGTGATTTGAGCCGTGTGCAGAATGTTGATAATGCCCGGGAAATGTTTTTCCAGTTTGAAACAGCACCGGTGGTTGAACGAACTGAACAAGCTCCAAAAACAAACTTTTTCGTAAACGCCGGAGTAAAAATTAAATTTGGCGGAGGCAAAACTCCTCAGCCCTCACAGCCTGTCTTTACTGAAAATATGGACCCGCCGGGAGGGGATGAGGAACCGCCTACGGGAGAAGAGGATACACCTGAAGACGGAGACAAAGATGGTGATCAAGAAGAGGACGCCGGCGACGAGGAGAATGAAGAAGAAGCTGGAGATGAAGAGAATGAAGAGGAAGATGAAGAAGAAGATCAGGAAGAGCCCGAGCAATTATTTGTGGGAGAAAACGGAGAGTTTGAGGTAGAAAACCTCAATATTACAGGAACCGGGCCTTTTTCAGGGACTGGTGAAGTCTTCATAGACTGGCTGCAATCTTACGTGTCTGTTGAGTTTACCAATATCACCGTCAACCCGGGGAATAACCATCTGACGTCAGGGAAGGTCACCTCCGTTATTGACTCCAACGCGCCAGCGTACCCTAAAGCCTGGGCCTCGCCTCTTGCCACTAACTCTGTGGCCTACAATCATCCTGAGGTTGCGGCCGTACATAATTTCATGCTTCAGCAGCCTTTTTATGAATACAATGGCACTCCCATCACACCTACGGTTCTGGAGGCTCCAATCGGTGTGGAGCTGGATCCGGATAGCTGGTTTGCCATTATGGAGATCGCTTTTGAATCAGATAAATCAAAGTTTAACGCATCTATTGCCTATGAAACACCTGCCGACTGGAACAATGC
>CAZVEP010000053.1:0-22339 GCA_964625635.1 uncultured Rhodohalobacter sp. | reverse complement strand
ACAGGTTCTCAACACTTAATTACACATGAAATTTTCAGAATACATTAAATATTTACTTATCGGAACCGGTTTTGGCTTTGTTCTGGTAAAATCTGAGGTTGTCTCCTGGTTCAGAATTCAGGAAATGTTCCGTTTCGACGCTATTCATATGTACGGAATAATTGGCCTTGCCATATTTGTGGGCGTGGTTTCTATTCAGATCATTAAAAGAAACAACATGAAAGATGTGAATGGTGATCCGGTCACAATTCCACCAAAAGATCCATCACAAGTTACACGTTATCTTGTTGGTGGCAGTATCTTTGGTTTGGGCTGGGCACTTTTAGGAGCATGTCCGGGGCCAATGTTTGCACTGCTGGGTACCGGCTTAACCATAATGGTCATTCCAATTGCAGCTGCAATTGCAGGAACTTATACTTATGGAGTTTTGAGGGATAAACTACCCCATTAAAAATTTGTAAAACCTCCCATCGGGAGGCTGTTGACGAATATCCAACATCAAAAAAACACAATACTATGTACTTAAAACAATTTTTCGACGAAAAGTTAGCTCAGTATGCCTACATGATTGGTTGTCAGGCGAATGGCACGGCTGTAATCATTGATCCGATGAGAGATATTGATCAATACCTTGATCACGCAGCAGATCAAAATTTAACGATAGTCGGCGCAGCTGATACCCATATTCATGCAGACTATATTTCAGGTCTTCGTGAATTCGCCGAGCGTGGTGTGAAAGTATATGCATCTGATGAAGGTGATAAAGACTGGAAATACGAGTGGCTGAAAAACAGTGACAGTGACTACGACTACCAGCTGCTGAACGACGGCGATGAGTTTTATATCGGCAATATCACGATTAAAGCATGGCACACACCGGGTCATACTCCCGAACATCTCAGTTACTTCATAACTGATGGCGCCGCTGCTGATGAGCCGATGGGAATTGCTACCGGTGACTTTGTTTTTGTCGGTGATGTAGGCCGCCCTGATTTACTTGAGTCGGCTGCCGGACAGAAAGATGTTATGGAACCGTCTGCAAGAACTCTGTTTGGATCAGTTGAGCAATTCAAAACGATGCCGGAGTATATGCAGATATGGCCTGGACATGGTGCAGGAAGCGCCTGTGGTAAAGCACTTGGAGCTATTCCTGAATCTACCGTAGGATATGAACTTAGATACAACGACTCCCTTAAGTCTGCGACTTCAGAGGATAATTTTGTAAAGTTCATTCTTGAGGGACAGCCTGAGCCACCGCTATATTTCGCAAGAATGAAGCGCGATAATAAACTGGGTCCCGCGATTAGCAACGGCCTGCCAAATCCAAAGCGATTAACGCTCAAAGAGATTGAAAAAGCAAGAGCCGACGATAACATAGCAATTCTCGACACACGAGAGCGTGATGATTTCTCAAACAGTCATATTCCAGACACCCTGCTTTCACCTCTGAACAAACAGTTTAACACTGTAGCAGGATCCTACATCACAGAAGAAGATGCGATAGTGTTGCTTGTTGATGAGGATATGCTAGATGAAGCTGTTCGGGATCTATACCGTATTGGCCTCGATAAAGTAACGGGCTATATAACAGTTAAAGATTTCGAGCTTTACAAAGAAAAAGGCGGTGAAACAGCATCACTTGAGGTAGGCACGTTTGAAACAATTGAAAACCGGGCTGATGGCGTGGTCCTGGATGTTCGCAAAGCATCTGAATACCAGGAAGCGCATGTAGATGATTCCCTGAATATTGCACATACGAGATTGCTTCCACGAAAGGATGAGCTGGACAAGGACACAAAATACTATGTTCATTGTCAGTCAGGCGGCCGGTCTGCTGTTGCAACTGCACTCTTGAAGCGCTACGGATTTGATGCGGTTTTGATAGACGATGAGTTTGCTAACTACAAACGTAAAGCACTGGCATAGTTTTAAAAAAGGAGCTGTAAAAAAAGCAGCTCCTTTTTCCCAGCTATTAATTACAAGAGATTAGCTGGAAAATCATTACAACCAATACCAATATCCGCAAGATTTAAAACTCCAGGTTTGAGCAATAAAAAACATCAAATCACTGACTTTATTCCAATTCTGAGTACCATTCAGAACTACAATAAAGATATCTTTAAGGGAGACTTGATGGCTGGACTTACAGTAGCCATCATGCTTATACCTCAGGGGATGGCCTATGCTCTGCTTGCCGGTATGCCTCCGGTTTATGGCCTTTATGCTTCTATCGTCCCGGTGCTGATGTATGCTGTACTTGGGACTTCCAGACAACTTGCCGTAGGCCCTGTTGCAATGGTATCTCTGCTAATTGTAGCGGGCGTTGGTCAATTTGCAGATGTTGGCAGCGACCGATTCATCCATCTTGCAATTATGACTGCACTTGGAGTAGGTACCGTACAGTTTTTGATGGGTGTCTTCAGAATGGGCTTTTTAGTCAATTTTCTTTCTCATCCTGTTCTCAGTGGATTTACCTCTGCAGCGGCTCTTATCATCGGTGCCAGTCAAATTTCGAACCTTCTGGGACTTGATCTCGAGCGATCGAAACAGGTGCATGATATTTTGATCGGTTTATTCCAGAATTTGAGTAACATCAATTTGATTACAGCGGCTATAGGAATTGGCTCCGTTGTATCCATTATGCTACTCAAGAAATGGAAAAAAACATTTCCCTCTGCCCTGTTTGTCGTAGTAGCAGGCACCTTGGTTACCGCCCTGTTTGGATTGAATAATCTCGGGGTATCCATTGTCGGTAATGTCCCCGATGGATTGCCATCATTTGAGGTGCCGGGACTTTCATTCAGCGATTTCAGACAACTGTTGCCTATCATTCTGGTCATATCGCTTGTGAGTTACATGGAATCTATTGCAGTCGCAAAAGCTATTGCCCATAAAAGAGGATATAAAATTGACGCCAATCAGGAATTGATTGCACTGGGCGGTGCAAATCTTGGTGGTGCTTTTTTCCAGTCGTTTCCTACGACCGGTGGTTTCTCGCGAACAGCTGTTAACGATCAATCCGGTGCAGGAACCACTCTCGCCTCTGTAATTACAGCTTTGCTGATTGGGCTCACGGTCCTCTTTTTGACGCCATTGTTTTACTATCTGCCAAGTGCAGTCCTGGCCGCAATTATCATGGTTGCGGTAGCAGGTTTATTTGATGCTGAAGAGATGAGTCAGCTTTGGACCACGGATAAAAAAGATCTTGCCATGCTGGGTGCCACATTTCTTGCCACTTTATTGCTTGGCATTGAAGAAGGAATAGGAATCGGTGTCCTGCTCTCTCTCACGATGGTAATTTATAGCAGTACAAAACCTCACTCAGCTGAAGTTGGCCGCCTTGGAAATACCAACAATTTCAGAAATGTTAACCGGTATCCAGAAGCGAAAACGGACCCGGAGATATTAATTTTCCGGTTTGACTCCAATCTCTACTTTGCTAATGTCGAGCATTTTCAAGAGTCGCTTAATGAGAACATAGACCAGCGCGGAGGCGATCTCTCACTTCTTGTACTTGACGCTTCATCCATTCATAGTATTGACTCCACAGGAGTTCATACACTGAAAAAGCTCATTGAAGACCTGGACGACAAGCAGATAAAATGTTACATGGCCGGAGTCATCGGGCCTGTTCGGGATAAACTGAAAACATCAGGCGTTACCGATGCAATGGGAGAAGAAAACTTCTTTTTTGACGTAGCAAATGCCGTGGCATACTACAAAGACTCGGAAAACAAAAGTTTGGAAAGAGATTTTTCACCGCTTCAGACTAACAGTTAAAACGAGTGAATTACCGTAATCAAATAGTACCGGCACCGTTTATAATATTCAGACAACCCATTTTACCATAAATAAAAGCTCATCATAATTATGAAACCAGCTATCATTTCAATCATAATTTTTCTTATTGCAGCATTCGTACTCTATACATTCTTTTCAACTTCAGATCAGCAAATGAATAACTCCTTAGATATTTCAACCAAAGAATTCAGTGAAAAGATTAACGATAATCCCGGAGTTGTGATCGACGTCCGGACAGATGAGGAGTATCAAAATGGACATCTGGCCATCGCGGACCATCAATTCAACCTTATGGATGGAGAATTTGAACGCAAGCTGGACTCTCTTGACCAGGATAAGACATACTACCTGTACTGCAGAACCGGTAATCGGAGTGGGCAGGCAGCCCGATTAATGAAACAGAAAGGTTTTGAAAATGTTTATAACATAGGCGGTTTTAAAGAACTTGCAGCCGAGGGATTTGAGACGGAATAACTAAACCTCCGGCTGGTAAGCTCCCGGCTGACGATTGTATTTCTCGTCTGCCGCGGCTGACGTTTGCCACTCGAATCTGGCGCAACCATCCGCTTGTGCCCTCAATAACACATTTATCTAATCAAATTTGATAATATGGATTCTTTTAATATGTCAGACCCAGATTACAAGCAGATCGAGCAAGCCATCAGCAGTGAAGAAAGCGTGGTAGGAATAGATGCTAAAAAGACTCACATCATTATCCTTCACATGCTCAATAAAATTGAAGAACGGCTCGATAATATTGAATCAAGGCTTGGTGACCTTGATAAGTAAGTCGTAGCCATTTGCGAACTAGCCGTAGCTAAAGTACAAGCAGACGCTTGCACTAGTTTCTATTTCTGGCGCAAGCGTCCGCTTGTGCCTGCCTTGAACCAAATACCAACCCGCTTGTGCCTTCATCGACCAAGACAGCACTACTCAATTAAACAAACATCCAGCATCCCTTTCATACCAATATAATCTCCTGCACTGCTGTACAGCCAATGCTCCGGCTTTTCAATAAATCCTTCTTTTACCGGGTTATTATGCAGATACTCAAGTCTGGTCGATAACATTTCATTATAACTCAGCTCGATTGGATGATTGTGTTGTTGCCTCAACTGCCAGTCATTGTTGTTGTTATTAGCTTTTCCAGCTTTTTCCAGCATCCAAATGATCCATTTTTTACGACTCTCCCGATGATTATTTGTAATCTCGCCACGTAACTTTTTTGACGTGTAGCTTTTCATATCCCGAAGAATGTCTTGCATTGGTTTATCTCGTGTACCTATGATCAGGTGAACGTGATTTGTCATGATACACCAGGCATAGACTATCAAACCTTTTTCATTCTGACAGTACTTTAAACTTTCGATCACTGTTTGTCGGTATAAATCTCTCGTAAAAAGATCAATCCAGTGAACAACAGAAAAACTTACAAAGTGAGGGATTTTTTGATCTCTGATTTTATATTTGCGGCTCATATCTTCTTGATTGTATTTCTTGATACTCTTGATACTTTATACTGATCAGAATATGAAATGAAGATGTCTATTTCCAGAAAGTGTTAGAAGTGCTTTCTTAGAAAAACTATGGCACAAGCGGATGCTTGCGCTAGATAGAGCAGATCCATTTGTCAGCCTGCAAAAGCAGCATGCAGACGAGGCCCGGCATACAAATGTTATCCCAGTGCCTGTTCAAGGTCTTCTTTAAGGTCTTCCGGGTGTTCGAGGCCTGCACTCAGACGGATCAGGTTATCCGGAGATACTGATCCTTCTCCCTCGCTGCTTCCCCGATGCTCCCACGTGCTTTCCACACCGCCCAGGCTGGTTGCCCGCTTAATGAGCTTTGATTTGCCAACAATGGTGATCGATTCGTCCAGATTTCCATCAACAAAAAAAGAGATCATGCCACCAAAACCGCTCATTTGTTTCTTTGCAATTTCATGTTGAGGGTGCGATTTCAAACCTGGATAGTATACTTTTTCAATCCGGGGGTGATTTTCAAGAAATTCAGCCAGTTCAAGTGCATGCTCATTGTGACCTTTCATTCGATAGGCAAGCGATCGCGTACTTCGGCTTAACATCCAGCAGTCTTGTGGTGAGGGAACAGCCCCACCCATTCTTTGAGTTATTCTGATTTGCTCAAAAAACGGGTCAGATTCCTTAGATACAACTGCTCCTCCAAGGAGATCGCTGTGTCCTCCAAAATATTTTGACGTTGAGTGCATCACCAAATCGGCTCCTAAATCCAATGGCCGCTGATTAACAGGCGTGGGCCAGGTATTATCAACGACCAGGCGGATATTGTTTGCTTTAGCAATGCCGGCAGTTGCACGGATATCAGTAATTTGCATGAGCGGATTGGATGGGGTTTCCACCCATATAACTTTCGTTGACGGTTTGATATACTCTTCAACTTCAGACGGATCCGTCATATTTATAAAGTCGACGTCGAGACCCCACCGGACCATAATGCTGTTGACCATCTTGCGATTCCCCGCATACACATCGTCCGGAATCAGCAGGTGATCACCCGGTTCCAATGACTGTAAAATTGCAGTAGCAGCTGCTATACCCGATGAAAAAGCTGCAGCCACTTCACCGCCTTCAAGAGCAGCTATTAATGTCTCGAACTGTCTTCGATTTGGATTATCCAGTCGCGTGTAGTGGAGATCCCCCGGCTTTCTTCCTGCTTTGTCAATTTCAAAAATTGTGCTGGGTGAAATAGGAGGTACGATGGATCTGGATGGATTACCAATATCCAATCCGGCGTGTATAGCTTTTGTTTCAAACCGCATGAGCCGTATATGGTTAAGTTAGCAATGTTTTTCAAATGTATCCCTGAAGGTAACCTACCGGATACCGTACTTCAAACGAAGTTTATCAGCAAATAATAACCTAATTACTTCGCAGCCGACTCCAGTTTTTCCTCAATAATTCGTTTCAGCTGTGGCGCCTGGACAACTCCTGATTGCTGCCAGAGAATTTGGCCTTTCTTAAATAGAATCAATGTAGGAACGCCCCTCACCTGATATCGAATAGCCGCATCTGCGTTTTTCTCCGCATCAATTTTGAGAATGTTGATAGAGTCGCCCATCTGCTTTTTGAGATCTTTGAGAATTGGGGTCATCATTTTGCACGGGCCGCACCAATCTGCATAAAAATCTACCAATACAGGTATGTCATCGTTAATTACCTGGCTAAAGCTTTTCTTTTTTACACCTGTCTTCATATTGTTATTTCTTCTTATTAATTGTTACCAAATATTTTATTAGTACCTAACAAAAACAGTGCCACAAAGAAATCTTGTCAGGCAGTCATACCGCCATCAACAGAGTACGTTGAACCTGTAATGAATGAGCTTTCATCTGACGCCAAAAATGTTACCAAACTTGCGATGTCCGAATTTTCAGCATACCGTTTGAGGGGAATCATCTGTTCAAATCCCTTCTTAGCTTCTTCAGCTTCTCCAGGGGCAAATCCCTCTTCAAGTGAACGCATCATACGGTTATCAACCGGTGATGGATGAATGGAGTTGACCCTAATATTGTGCTCAGCTCCCTCAAGTGCTGCAACTTTCATTGACCCAATAATGGCATGTTTACTCGTCACGTATGCCATTACATTTGGTGTGCCCTGCAGCCCAGCTACAGACGATGTGATAATGACACTGCCCCCGCCGTTCTCAATCATGTGTGGAAAAGCATGTTTCAATCCGAGCCATACACCTTTTACATTAACGGCTATTACCTTGTCGTAGGTATCTTCAGGGTACTCTGTAAGTGGCTTCACAACCCCTTCGATACCAGCATTTAAAAAGAGTACATCAATCCTACCAAATTCCTGAATTGCTTTCTCGGTGTATGCTTTTACATCATCACTCTTTGATACATCCGCTCTGAAATATTTCACATTGTCCGACTCAAGGGCTTTAGCAGCTTCCTTAAGCTGGCTCTCGTCTAAATCAACAAGTAAAACGCCTTCAGCTCCTTCTTCAAGGAAGTTTTTTGCAGTATCAAGACCTATACCGCCCGCGCCTCCGGTTATCACTGCTACTTTACCTTCAATTCTCTTCTCCATCATGTCTCCTTTTTTAAAATGAATAAGATCTTAACTCTCGGTATCCAAAAGCCCTTCTATATCAGGAGGATACATCTCTAAGCCTCAAATTATGGCTAAACTATTTCTCAAATAGTTCTTTATCCGGCCGGACTGTTATCACAGGTTTTTTAACATATTGTGCCACTTTTTCAGCAGTTGACCCAAGAATCAGGTGGGCAAAACCGCTGTGTCCGTGTGTAGCCATTACTACCAGGTCGGCGTTTTCGGACGCATAAGCTTCTATCTCGTAATGAGCAGATACGCCACGCTCAACTTTTGTCTCCATTGAAACACTTCGACTCTGTCCGCCATCCTCGATTGTGACTTCATCCTCGAATGAAACGCCGCTTCGCCGAATGTGTATGGATTCAATCCCCTGATCAGAAAGGAATTTTTTCAAACGTTTTATCACCTCTTCATACACGGTGACAACTTCATCCCGGCTGGGCTGCGGAAGATTTCCAAGTACTGAATTCCCATAAAGCTCCATAACCTGCAACAACGTAAGCTTTGAGTTGAACGTGTCGGCCAGGGCTACAGACATTGGAAAGGCTGTGAATGACAAATCAGATCCGTCGGTAGGCATCACAATATTTTTGATGGCATGTTCATTGAGTCTTCCTTCAATTGAAAATACCGGGATCTTGGACTTGCGGATCACCTTTTCAGTTGTACTTCCACGAACCATATTTGTTAAATCCTGACCCTTTGCACCGATCACTATCAGGTCATAGTTCATTTTCTTGGCGTAGTTGGCGATTGTCTCAGATGGCTTCCGGTCAATCATGACTTTACACTCACCCTGGGAATCATCTTTGAAGTAGTCATCCATAATTTTACCAAGCTTGTGCTCTGCCTCTTCAAATACCTTTGGATAGATATCCCCACCCATATCAATTGGCACTCCAAGATTCTTTGCACTTTCCGCCCAGTATTTAATCGTTGGGACTACGTGAAAAAGATCTACTTTACCACCAAATGTGTCTGCAATTTTCTGTGCTGCCGCGTAGGCACTCTCTGATCCTTTTGAGAAATCTGTAGGAACTAAAATTTTATTGAACCTGATCATGACATCTCCCATTTGAGTTGACTTTTTATCTGACATAAAGATAACCAGAAATTGTGAAATTAGTGTAAATCAATGGCTTACATTAACTCTCACATTTACACTCTTCTGAGATATGAAATGAAGAGGATCATAAATAATCCGCCTGCCATTCCATAAATTCCACCCCAAAAATTAACTTCAGAACTCTCCGGTTCAGGTATAACTGGCTGACTTTTCAGTAGTTTTCTCGATACTGTTTCAACCTCCACTTTCTTGAGTGCATCGAAGGACGCCTCCGGATTAATCACTTCCTTAATTCGCTTGTATTCAGGGAGCAAAGGCGGCTCATCTCTATCCAGAATATCCTGGACAACCGGATTAGTATACTCCATAATTTGAGTTGATCTGACAGTGTTCTGGAATTCACGATCCTGGTACGGCCATATTACATACAGAGACCCAATAAGAAATCCTATCAATACAAGAAGTGTCGTGGCATGGTAGTTATTCAGCAGCCACGATAAAACCCGGGAGAAAAGAATAAGTCCGATCGCAGCTCCGGCGAAGAAGGGTAGCAGGTTTAAAATAGCCGGCACTGTGTCTACGGTTCCGAGACTCCCAATCTGGCTCAAAATGTAGTCATACTTCCGCATGATCAATAAGAGATAGGATCCAGAGATACCGGGCAATATCATCGCACAAATTGCGATGGAGCCACTCAGAAGCACGAACCATGCAGCTTCAGATGTATCAGTAGGAACAAGTGTAACAATCCAAAATCCAAAGAGAGCCCCTGCAACCAAGGGCAGCGTATTTTTCCAGCCCCGTTTATCCGAGGGAATTTCGGCTAACAGAAGTACAACTGATCCTACAATTAGTCCAAAAAAGAGCCCATATACTATTTCAGGGTGGGTAAACATGTATACCTGAAGGGGCACTATTTTCGTGAAAAAGGCGATGGCGAGAATAATTCCGGTAAACAACAGCGACAAAAACTTCCAGTGAAATGTTTCAAAAACACTCGATAGCCTGAATTTCAATACATTCAGAAACGTGTCTTTATCCACACTCTTGATTGCAAAGATCAGCCGGTCGTATATGCCTGTTATCAGCGCCATGGTGCCGCCGCTAACGCCTGGAACAATATCAGCAGATCCCATCAGAAAACCTTTTATGATCAGATAGGGAGATTCTGACCACTTGGTTTCATCCGGATTATCTTGCGTACTTTTTGTCTTGTCTGGTGTTGTCAATTTTTTTGATTGTTGTGTTTAAGAAATTTCAAATTCAAGATGATAACGTGCAGGGACTCCTGCAAAAATCAGCCTTTTTCAAGTTTATCCTGCGAGTAGCTTTTCATAGCCTGGAAGAACGATATTGCACTCCCGATTCCACAAATAACCATCACCAAAAATACAGCTTTTGATGGCCCATACAATCCGGTGAAAATATCGTCCATGAGCCAGCCTGCCAAAGGTGGGCCGAGTCCGAATCCTGCAATACTGATCACAAAAAGATAAAGCCCGCCTGCAAGTGCCCTGTTTTCATCAGGAACAAAATACTGCATTAAAGCAGCTGCCACACCGTTATATGAAGAAGAAATTAACACGCCGGTTCCCATCAGAATAAAAGCCCACGTTGGGTCGCTGTTAAAAAGTCCGGCAGCATAAAAGGGAATTCCCCCGAGTCCGGCAACAATGCCAATCCAGAATCGACGTTCAGGTGCTTTTTCAGCAAGCTTATCGGCTGTTTTACCAGCCAGGATAACAGTACCTGCTACCCCGAATAAAAACCAACCGTACCGGGGCGTTAAATCCGGGCGACCAAACACATCGTTAAATACAGTTCCGGCAAATCCCAGCACAGTATACCCGGTGCAGGCAAGAAGTGAAAATCCTATCAGATGATACTGTACCGTTTTTTTTCTCAACAATTTTACAATGTCCTGCAGCAGATCGTTCTTTGGACTGTGCCGTATAATTGTTCGCTCAGGCTCTTTTATCAACCAAAAAACGACCGGAACCAAAAACAGTCCCGGTATACCTACAGCGATCATAGCTGTTTGCCAATTGTACTGAAGTGCAATGGTCCCGCCAGCAAGAAATGAGAGTCCGATACCAAAGAAGATACCGCTGGCGTAAAATGAAAATATAGTGGCTCTTTTTTTAGGCGAGAACATTTCAGCCAGCAAAGAGTAAACAGCCGGACTTAGCATTGACTGACTGATGCCTACGAAGAACCTCGCAACGATCAAGAACATGAAGGAGGTAGCAATTCCACTGAGAACTGTCATTAAGCTCCATGTCAAAAGCCCCGCTGCGATCATCCATCGCCGGGATATTCGATCAGCAAGCCTTCCCATGGGAATTCCGGCAATTGCATAAATAACCGAAAATGCTGTACCGTAAAGGAACCCAATTTGAAGATTTCCAAGCTGAAACGCGTCACGGATATCCACGCCCACGACAGCCACAATCTGCCGTGTAAAAAAACTGTTCAGATAGATAAGTGTCAGCAGTATAAGGGCACTGTATGCCGCCTTTTTTTTCATGGGTCAATAATAGCAAAATTTGAGACCGATATCGTACAGTTCCAATACCAAACGAATTCTTAGCCATTTACATTAATTTTTTAAACGATAATTCAGACGCAGGTTTCATTTAACTCAAAATTTGGCACTGATTTTCAAACTCGAATCATTCTCAAAAATATTTAAGTCTGAATTTTTTACTTTGTCGTGCATGGAGCTGACATTTCGATAATTACATTACCAATACCTTTTACAATTTATGGCAAAATCAAGCCTACCAAGAAAGACGAAAAAACAAAAAGAACGAGCTTTAAATCTGCTGGAGGAGCTTTACGAACACTATCCAAACCCACATTGTGAACTCGTCCATGATAACCCCTTTGAACTGCTTATAGCAACCATTCTTAGCGCACAGTGTACCGACGTTCGTGTGAATAAGGTAACCCCTAATCTTTTTGAAGCATATCCCACACCAGAGGCTATGGCAAACGCCCCTCTGGAAGACCTTGAGGAACTGGTTCGAACGACTGGATTTTATCGGAACAAGGCAAAATCTTTGAAAGAAGCTTCAATGACAATCGTCGAAGATTTCGATGGTGAAGTGCCGGATACAATGAAGGAGCTTCTCACTTTGCGCGGCGCTGCCAGAAAAACCGCAAACGTTGTGCTTGGAAACGCCTTTGACAAAAATGTGGGCGTCGTGGTAGATACTCATGTAAAACGGCTTTCGAACCGATTTGGATTGACACGCGAGAAAAAGAATACTGACAAAATTGAAAAGCATTTGATGGCGCTCTTTCCCAGAGAGAGCTGGACAGATTTGTCTCATCTGATGATCCATCATGGCCGGAATGCCTGCAAAGCCAGAATTTCAGAACCGCCGGATCATCCCATCTGTATTAAGTATGGCAAGAAGTGTGACTGCTGGAAAATGAGGGGACAGAAATAATGGCAACCGATTTATTTAATTCAAAAACCGGGTCTATACCACCAGTGAGGCAAGATCTTCAAATTATACCTGTAGAAGAAGACAGCAGAGAACTTTTACTGTTTTTTGATTCAATGAAAATGGTTCAACCGGGATTTGCTCTCAACAGATCAGTAGAACCGATATTGTCCCTGATCGATGGGCAAAAAACCCTTCATGAACTTCTTTCTTTTTTTGGCAGTAATGTTAGGGAAGATGACATTCTCTCGTTTATCAGACTACTCGATGAACAGCTCATCTTGAACAGCCCGTATTTCAGAAACGAGTCAGAACGGATCGAACAGAAATTCGAATCACTAAATACCAGGCCACCTACCCTATCAAATACCAGCTATCCCGCAGACCCGGACGAGATGACAGCCTTTGTTGACGACTTGCTAAATAAAGCCAGCAACGGCACGGAACCAAATGAGATACACCCTGCACCATCTAAAGCGCTATACGCGCCTCACATCGACCTGAGAGTTGGTGCTCAGCAGTATGCGGAAGCATTCTCTATGCTGAAATCAACAAAACCCAAACGGGTAGTCATTTTAGCTACATCCCATTACAGCGGATATCATCCATCTATTTATAATGGGTTCCCGTATATCGGCTCTGAGAAATCCTATACCATACCGGGACGGACATTTCAGGCCGATCAGGAATCCATCAGGAAACTAGCGGAAGAAGGCCCTGAAATTGGGTTTACGACTCAGGATAGAGCTCATAGAATTGAACACAGTATCGAAACGCATTTACTATTTGCCGGGCACATTTGGCAGCATGATTTTGAGATTGTCCCCATCCTTGTCGGTGGAATAGATGAACTGTTTTATAAAGCTGATGGTGATGTAGGAAGCAAGGTTTCAGCATTTTCCGATGCTCTTCGGTCGATGGATACTGATGATACATTTTATCTGATTAGCGGTGACCTATCTCATGTTGGCAAGAAATTTGGAGACAGTAAACCGGCTGCATCGATGAGAAACAACGTTGAGTCTTTCGACCGGGAATTTCTGAGATCAGCAACCGAAAATAACAGTGAATTTATGATCTCCCACATTTCCGCAAACTATGATCCTTTTCGTGTGTGTGGTTTCCCTCCGCTTTATACATTTATGCAATCATTTCCGGATTTGAAGGGCAAGTCGATAAATTATCACTGGTGGGATGAGAAAGAGCGAGAAAGCGCCGTCTCATTTGGATCTATCGCCTACTAACTCAAAACTTTACAATTTTACTGGCATCCCTGTTCGTAGAGTCACTATAAAATTATAGCCTGCCGAATATGCTTCTGAATTTGAGTGTCCAAACGCGCCAAATAGCTTCACGGACAATAGATTTAGACATCTTTGAAACACCCTCTTGCCTCTCTTTGAATATGATTGATACTTCTTTTAGACGAAACCCTGCAACCCAGGCACGATAGTGGATCTCAATTTGAAAGGCGTAGCCATTTGACCTGATCCTATCCAGATTGATAGTTTCCAAAACCTTCCGGTGAATGCATTTAAACCCTGCTGTAGTATCCTTCACTGGCAGACCTGTGATGGTTCTCGCATATACATTTGCGGCAAATGAAAGTATGAGCCGGCTCAGAGGCCAGTTAACAATACTAATTCCATTGGAATATCGTGACCCGATTGCCAGATCAGCGTCTCCGTCTTCGACCGTCTCAATCAATCTTAGCAGATCTTCGGGGCTGTGTGAAAAGTCAGCGTCCATTTCACAGATATATTTGTATCCATAACTGAGGGCGAATTTAAATCCTGTAACATACGCTGAGCCGAGTCCCATTTTGGCTTCACGTTCAATTAGGTGAATACGATCAGGATAGTCTGACTGAAAAGTTTTCACGATACCGGCTGTTCCGTCTGGTGAGCCATCATCAACGATAAGAATATCGATTTCCTTTTCCAGGTTGAGCGTAATTTCCATCAGTTTCCCGATGTTATTCGACTCATTGTAAGTTGGTATGATGACGATTGATTCACTCATCGCTACTGGCCTTTTGCTCTTACCATTGAAAAAACGGTATTGATCAATATTTTAAAATCCATTCTCAGCGACATGTTTTCAACATAGAACAGATCGTACTTTGTTTTCTCTTTCACATCATCCAGTGAACTATCGTATTTCCACTTCACCTGGGCCCATCCGGTAATACCTGGCCGTACTCTTAACCGGCGGTTATACATAGGAATTTCATTCTGAAACCGGCTCACAAAGAAAGGCCTTTCCGGTCTTGGGCCTACTAAACTCATTTCTCCTTTCAGTACATTGTAAAATTGTGGAATCTCATCTAACCGTGTTTTTCTAAGCAGTGCCCCTACCTTAGTAATCCTCGGATCATTTTCGCGAGCCCAGGTCGGGCCCGTTTCAGCTTCTGCATCTATTTTCATCGTTCTGAATTTATACATTGTAAACGGCCTGCCTTTCTTCCCTACACGCTGCTGACTATAAATAGCCGGACCCCTAGACGTCATTTTTATAATAATGGAAATGATAATCATTAGTGGCAACATCACAACCAGAACCGTAATAGAAATAACTATATCAAGAAGCCGTTTCACAAGCTTTTCCCAAAATGGCATCAAATCAGGTGAAATCTCGATGAGAGGGAGTCCGAAAATTTGGTTTGTTTTGTTAAGCCCACTTACAAGCTGATAAAAATCAGGCAGCAGCTTAAGCGTTACATCGGGATTATTGACCTTACTCAATACCTTTATAAGGTCTTCACGCTTTTCCGGTTCAAGCGCGACAATCAGATCCTGTATCTCCAGATCCTTTAGTATTTCATTGATGTCATTCAGGGAGCCCATAATATCATCCCTGTCTACGTATATCTGGTCACTGTCTTTACCATTCGGTACATATACAAATCCCACAACCTGCATACCAAGCGATCGATTCCTGTTCAAATCATCATAAGCTGAAAGTGCATTTTTTCCGGTCCCGATAATAAGTGCCCTATGCAATCCTTTTCCTCGCAGTGCATAAAAGCGCTGAATACTTCGGACTACAAATCTATTTACGGTGATCACGCCCCCCACAAGCAAAACATAAATTATCACACTGCTAAGCCTTTGAGCCTCCAGTATATCACCATCGATTGTGCTATAAAAGTAAAGGATAAGGGTTCCAATAAATGTTGCCTTTGCTACTTTTACAAATTCGTCAAATCTCGATATCAGGTACAATTGTTTGTATAAACCCATCAGAGAAAAGACGATCAGCCAGTATACCGTGTGAATTGCACCCGCTAGAATAAGTGAGATCCCATCCCTCTCGACGATCTTAAATGTGATCTCAGGTTTCATCTGGGTAAAGATATACCATGCCATGCATAGCACAAGCCCGTCAAGCAGAGCTGTAAAAAGCGTTTCCCGATTTCGATTTATCGCAGGCAAAGGGTTATCTTCTGTTCGAATTGACGTTTAAAGCCTTTTATATTTCTTAGCTTGTCAATATAAAAGGTAAAATCGGGATTAAACACAGGAAATCTTGTTCAAATTAGAGAAAACATCTTCATCTACAAAAGCACGAACCGGTACCCTTACGACCGATCATGGTGATATTAAAACGCCAATTTTTATGCCGGTGGGTACACAGGCAAGCGTAAAAGCTGTTGATCAGGACGATTTGGCAAACCAGGTGAAGGCTCAGATTATTCTTGGGAATACATACCATCTCTACCTTCGGCCCGGTAACGATATAATGTCCGATGCCGGAGGACTCCATTCTTTCATGAAGTGGGATAGGCCCATACTGACAGATTCAGGGGGCTATCAGATTTTTTCGCTTTCAGACAACAGAGAGCTCGAAGAAGAAGGTGCCACATTTAAAAGCCACCTGGACGGTTCAAAACATCTTTTTACGCCAGAAAATGTGGTTGAAACCCAGCGCGTGCTTGGGTCGGATATTATGATGATTCTGGATGAGTGTCCTCCATATCCGGCTGAACGAAGCTATGTTCAAAACTCCATGGAGCTCACACACCGTTGGGCAAAACGCGGGCGTGAAGCTTTTCTAAGCAGCTCGCCATTTTATGGTCATGTTCAGGCACAGTTTGGAATAGTACAGGGAGGTACATATGATGATTTAAGAAAAGAGTCTTCAGAATATATGGCATCCCTGGATTTCGAAGGATTGGCCATCGGCGGCCTGAGCGTGGGTGAACCGACCGATATTATGTACGAGATGACAGATTTGAATACAGATTATTTACCGCAAGACAAACCCCGTTACTTAATGGGAGTGGGAACACCTGCCAATTTGCTGCAGTGCGTAGCCCGCGGTATTGATATGTTCGATTGTGTGATGCCGACAAGAAATGCCCGAAACGGTTCTATATTTACCCGGCACGGGAGAATTAACCTAAGGAACGCAAAATGGAAACATCACCACAAACCGCTCGATACTGAATTCCCGAGCGACCTGTGCAGCAAGTATAAAATGAGTTATTTGCACCACCTGTTCAAAGCCAATGAAATTTTGGGGCTCGAACTGGCTTCTAAACAAAACCTAACGTTTTACCTTTGGCTGATGAATGAAGCAAGGCAAAAGATTCAGGAAGATACGTTCGAAGACTGGTATGGTCCGATGAGTGAAACGGTTGATGAAAAAATTTAAAAGTCAGACGTCCATAAGGCTATTTTCAGCGAGAAATGCACCTGTCAGCGATTCTTCCCTGAGTAAAGCTTTGAAAAGAATATCGAGATCGAGCCAGATTGAGTAATTCTGAAGATAGTGTAGATCGAACTGTTCCTGGTCTTGCTGGTTTGTTATCCGGTCCCTGTTAATTTGCACATATCCTGTAAGACCGGTTTTATATCGGGTCATATCCTGTTCACTCACCGGGCCGGCTGGAGAACCAACAAAACTTATTTCACCCATAGCTATTTTATAGCACAACACCCATCTGTTATAGATCTTGGATGAAAATGTTTGATGGTTCATCAGGTTTAACGTTTTCTTCCCGGAACCGTCAAAAATTGCTACCTCTCGTTTCTTTTCAGAACGCACATTAAATACAGCCCACATAAATGGAAGCAACAGCAGCAAACCCAGACTACCCAGCACGAAATCGAAAGATCGTTTAAGAAATTTCTGAACAGGGTTAAAGAACGACAGCTGGAGGTCAACCACTGCGATATCGTCAAGATACTCTACATCAGCTTTGCCCAGAATAAAATTCATATTCGGCGGGATAACTTTTATTTCAATATCAACATCGCGAAGTGTACGAATGGAGCTGAGAAGCTCTTTATGCGATACAGATTCAAGTAAAAACACTACAATGTCGGAGCGAGTTGTACGGATTAATGATTTCAGATCCTTTAAATCACCCACCTCATATTCCGAAAGGCTACCATCTTTCACAGCACCCTGTGTATTTTGGCGAACAACCCCGGCAATTTCTACCTGCCACCGTGCCTTTCCTTTAATTTTACTTACAATCTGCTCAGTACTATCACCAATTCCCACCAATAGCATTCGGAGCGGTGTTACCTTGCCTCTTGAAAATTTAGTCGATTTGATTTTGTTGATCCGACGAAACCTGATGAAACCAATACCAATAAATCCTATCAAAAAAGAGACAGCAAGAATAATCCTCGAAAAAGCGAGGCTTCTTAAAAAGAATGTAATTGCAACCAGCGTCAAAAAGCTAAATACCACAGCTTTCAGGCTTCCCACAATTGAAAGTTTATGCTCATTTATAATGCCGTAAAGCCTGGCAAACGATAGATAAGAGAGACACCATAACAGATTCAGCCAGAAAAACTGTGCCTGCAGCATCGAGAATATTCCATCAGGGTCAAAACTTGAACGAATAAACATTCCCACAAGAAGAGCCATATTGATGACGATCAGGTCGGTGATGATGTAGCGGTAGGTTCGAATATTATTAACAAAAAATGAGGCAACCGCACGAAACCTTATAGCCCAGAATATCAGAAATTTAAAGAGAACCGAATATCGGCTTGTAAAATGCTTTTCAAAAAACTTGTAGAGCGCATCATTGAAAACCCGATTATAAGCGATCTCATTTTTCTTTGTGCTTTCACCCTTATAGTGAATAATCGAAGTATCCGGAACGTAGTGAATAGACCAGCCATCTTGTTTTGCCCTGTAGCAAAGGTCAATATCTTCACCATACATAAAAAATCGCTCATCAAACCCGCCTAGTTCTTTAAGGCATTGGGTTCTGAAAAACATAAACGAGCCTGATAAAACCGGTATCTCTCCCCCCTCATCTTCTTCCATCCAGCCAAGATAATATGTGCCAAATATTTTACTCTCAGGAAAAAGGGCTGTGAGTCCTACAGCTTTATACAATGCCGTTGAAACGGTTGGCACAGATCGTCTTGACTCAGGAGCAAATGTGCCATCAGGATTTAAAATTTTACACCCGCAGGCACCACATTCTTCGTGGGCTTCCATATAATCTATCAGAACGTGGAAAGTATCTTCCTGAAGCAGTGTGTCAGGATTCAGTAGCAGAGTATATTTTCCTGTGGCTTGACTTATTGCCTGGTTATTTGCTTTTCCAAATCCCAAATTTTGTTCATTCTCAATATACTTTACATTTGGAAATCGCTCTCTAAGAAAGGGTATTGATCCATCTGAAGATGCATTATCTACAACAAATATTTCGCATGTGAGACCGGCAGATGCTTTTTTTACCGACGTCAGACAGTTTGCAAGAAACTCCTTTACGTTATAGTTAACGATAATGATTGAGAGATCAACTGCACTGTCTGTCTGACTCATAAACCCAGTTTATTTAATATGAAATCAAACTTTCCTTTCAGGCCCAGCCCATATCCAAATTTTGATGCTGTTCCTCTCCATAAATGATCGATGTACTCATCCATTGGAAAGTGAAGAAGCCGGTATCCGTTTTTTTGTGCTTCCCTGAAATTTCTCAATACCGGCTGCCCATGATGAAAAAACGGCGGGTACTTCAAATATGGTTCAGTTTTCATAAGAAGGTAAGGAGTGAGAATAATGGGTATTCCTTCCGGATCTTTAAAGCCACGTTTATTTACACTCAACTTATGCCCAAGCGCGTAATAATCCCTGCTGGCTGATAGAGTTTTAATGCCTTTTTCAAGAAATCCGCCTTTTTTGGTTACAGTGTCACTGTCTAAAAAAAAGCAGTAGTCTGTATCTACCAATTCTCTTATTGTTTTATCCAGGGCAGGGCCGTGAAATATATTTCTTTCTTCAAAATGGGTTCGCAAAGAGTGAGGGTACTCCGACTTCAGATCATGAATAACAGATTTTGAATGATCCTTACTGCCATTGTCAAAAATCAACACTATAGAGTCCGTATAATGCTTTTTAAATGATTTAACAGCATTTATGAGCAGATCAGGTGTCTGATAGTTGACTATAACTGTTGTTAAATTATTCATCGAATGATCGCTACTTTTCCGAATCCGCGTTCATTGCCATCTGAATCCAGAGCCACAACAATGTATATCCCTGACCCAATCTGACGGCCGCTTGCATCAAGACCATTCCATTCTGCCCTTCCCCCGCGGCTGGGAATTGTGCGAATAAGTGTACCGTCAACTCCGAGTATACGGATTGTGGTTATTTCTGATAAATTTTCAATTAATATCTTGTCATGAGATTCATATAGAAATGGATTTGGATAGACTTTTAGTTTATCCATCGATGATGAAGGCGCAATTGGAACATCCTGATAGACATTAAGACCTGCATCCGTTGATATATATACTTCACCCGTTTCTTCATTGACTGATATATCCCGGATGGCATCGGAAAAAAGCGGGCTATTTTCTGATGTAAACCTTTTGATAATTGCTCCTCCGGTTTCATTCAGCAGCCATACTCCTTCAGCGGCTGTTCCAATCCATTTCTGGTTTGCAGAATTTACTGCCATAGCCGTCACATTAATGTCACGCAATAAGAATGGAGACACGGCATCCGGATCTTCATTTATGAGCCACTGAGCTCGCCGCTCTTCCGCGGATCCGGTTATTACAAATTGAGGAAATATAAATCTGGCGATTCCCCGTTCAGTACCTATCCACACTTCGCCCTCTTTATCTTCGATAATGGCTGTTACGGATGCATCAGGCAAATTACCTGAACCCTGATCTTCTGTGAGTTTAACCCCGGTCGATTCCTCTATTATTGAAGGATCTCCTGTATTAAGCACAAGTACACCTCTGCCTGTACCACCGGCAGTTTGTAGTGTAATCCATTTTTGATTAAATGAATCGACAAATAAATAAAGGTATTCATCATTTTGACTAACGGCTGACGATTTCCCGTAATTTATCCATTCATTTTCTCCGGGAAGCTGAACATACAAAGGATTTGTTGCGTATCTGCTGGTAGCCCAGACAGCCCCATCACTATCAGTTTCCAGACCGGAAATAACCGGAAAGTTGGGGTCATCGGCTGCCCACCCCCTAAGTGACGAGTTAGATGAGTTGAATACGTCAATCTGGTCAGTTTCGCGATCATGACGTGCTATACCCCGTCCCCAGCTTCCAAAATAATAGTAGTTGTCGGTAAAAGTGGAGGTGAATGCCTGTATAAATTGAAATTGGTCTAATACTTCATTTGTACTTCGATTAAAGTTTCTCCATCCGGACTCATCACGAATATAGTATCCTTTCCTATTATCGATAATCGAATTTCGTTGCGACAGGGGCGTCGTACCTGAGATGAGTGTTCCGTCACTAAAAGATATCCCTTGAAAAAAGTTAAGATTAGGGCCGCTCGGAGCAAAATAAGTAAATTCGTTACTCCCACCTTCAGACCTGCCTAATCCTGACGTTATAGTGGCTATTGAAATTGAGTTTTGGTCTTCTATAACCACATCTGAAATTCCGGGAATCCCCGGATTGATAATTGTTAGATTATCATTTTGGTCAATTAAAAGGACTCGATTTGAAGTAAAAGATAGCAACACTCTATCATCGGTAATATTACCATTTGTGATGCCTTTAAACGTTACACCCGAATAGTTACTCAGAGGTGAGTATTCTTGCCAAGAACCATTGGTGAGGGCAACGACCGATGAGGACGAAGAAGCTAATACTTGATCATTAAATACCGTGACAGACTCAATATTTCCTGAAGGCAGGCCACTTGATTCGTCGTAATTGGCCCATGAAGCTTCAATGTCCAGATTATCGTTAAGATTCCCAACAGCTACACCCTGTTGTGTACCGGTGATGATTATTTCATTATCAATATGTATATCAAATACGGGAGTCCCGCGGTCGAAGCGCCCAATTTTTGTATATGAATTTGAAACCAGAAATGTATCAATATCATAAACAACAATGCCAAATTCTGTTGCTATATACAGGCTGCCATCATGAAGTTCAAAATCATTTATTTGTTTTGATGTAAAAGCCTGAACCCTGGATATATCTTCAACGCGATCAAACCCATCTTCTTCGATATTGTAGAGATCAATCATACCATCAATATAGCCGATGGCAATGCTGTTTATTTCTTCAATATAGATTAAAGTACTTCCATCCAGCCTGTACATTCCATCTACAGGTGTAAAAGTATGAATGAACTCCTGATCCTGAAATGCAAATAACCCGCCATTAGACACTCCCCAGATTGTATTGTCCATGGATAAATCAATGCCGTTTACTGTGTTGTAGGAGGTAATAGATGCCCAGTCAGTTTCTTGAGCTTGAGCGTACACATATCCTGTATAAACAAAGAGAAGAAACAGGGATGTCAAAAGACTTGATAAGCAGGATATTCGTCTCAAATTGCTTCTATTGTATTGAATTACGTCTGAACAACAGGATACAAAATTTAGCCGAATATTTAACAAAAAAAAGGCCCCGAACGCGGAGCGTTGGGGCCTTGGTTAGAAGCGA
>CAZVEP010000052.1:17526-22450 GCA_964625635.1 uncultured Rhodohalobacter sp. | reverse complement strand
CACCGGCAATTCCACCGGTTTCAACCCCGATAAATGACGGATCATCGACCGTGGTGAGTTTTGTAATCTCATCCTGTGTGTATGTAGCGTTGAAAGATACCTGCAGGAATGTATTCTCGGTGGACAGTAATCGACCGGTAATATCAAACTCAAGACCCTGCACCTCGAGGTTACCCACGTTAGAGAGGATCCGGTTTGTGAAGTTGGTTCCAGCCGGAACCGGCACAACGTTCAGCAGATCTTCAGTTTCTCTGTAAAATGCTTCTACAGAACCAAAAATCCGTTCGTCAAGAATGCTGTAATCAACACCTACATTATAGGTGGTGGTTTCTTCCCATTTCAGGTCAACGTTGTATCCTTCTGGCCGGAGGGTTGTGATGAACCTGTTTCCGAATGAGTAGCGCGCTGTGGGTTCACTGCTTGTATAAACGGGCAGGTAAGGGTAGTTACCCTGGCCAATTCGCTGCTGACCGGTAACACCATAACCGAGCCGGAGTTTCAGTTCGCTGAGCCAGTCTGTATCCCTAAGGAAATTCTCCTCGTTCAGCTTCCAGGCAAATGCAAATGACGGAAACAGGCCCCAGCGGTTGTCGGGAGAGAAGCGGGAGGTCCCGTCGTTTCGTAATGTAGCCGTCAGGAGATATTTGTCTTTGAACGTGTAGTTTGCGCGTCCGAAAAATGAGACGATATAATACTCGGTAGCGTAATTTGTGTCGTTAAATACTTCAACCGGTTCGCCGTCAGCCGTTGAGTTGGCACTTCGGGAGTAATTTGACCCTCGTTCTTCATGATGCTCCCAGGAGTATCCAAGTGTTAAATCGAGGCTGCTGTCGATGTCTTCGAGAATTTTTGCGTAGTTAAGATAGAAGTCGAGGAGCTCGTTTTCTTTTCTTTGGGTATAATCGGTGAGATTACCGCGTGAATTATTCGGGCCTCCGCCGTTCCATGCAAACGCTGCATTTTCAGGGACCCGTACCTGACCTGAGCTGTTCAAAACGCCCAGAACATCTGTTCCGACGTCAGAATAATCAAATCCTGCATTCAGAGTCGCTGTAATGTTTTCTGCAACAGGAAGGTCATAATCCAATTTGATGTTACCCAGTGCACGGTGCACAGTTGACTCATCATTTCGCTGTTCAATGAGTGCAAGCGGATTTGATGGAGCTATCGGAATCGGGTTTCCGTCGCCATCAAGCCAGGTAAAATATCCTCCGAACTGTTCATTGCCTTCAACGTGAACCGGCTGAGTGGGATCGAACGAAACGGCAGTTCCAATGGCACCGCCATCAGCAAACCTGTTGTTGATTCGCGAGCCGCGGAAGTTCAGTTCAGTTCTGAGAGAGTTATCGAAAAATGAGGGGTTCAGCGCTATAGAACCGCTGATTCTGTCATTGAAGGATGTTTTCAGCACACCCTGGTTTCCTGAAAATCCGAGAGAAACCCGGTATGGGACATTTTTATAAGAGTTTGTTACGCTTACATTGTGATCCTGAGTGAATACATCTCTAAACACCTGATCCTGCCAGTTTGTGGCGTCTTCACCAAGATTGCCGGCTACAGATTCACTGAATCGCTCATTTACAAGCGTCTGAAACTCTTCTGATCCAAGTACCTCTACACGATCGCTGTTTGTCTGGTAAGCATATCGACCGGTGTAGTTGACTTGAAGCTGCTGACCTTCCTGACCTCGTTTGGTGGTGATAAGCACAACACCGTTAGATGCACGAGAGCCGTAAATTGCGGTAGCTGATGCATCCTTAAGTACGGTAATTGATTCTATATCATTTGGGTTGATGGAGTTCAGTGGATTTCTCATCCCTGAAATGCCGCTCTCTTCGAGCGGGAGGCCATCAACAACGAAAAGTGGATTATTACTCGCTGAAAGTGAGGACCCACCGCGGATACGTATTGTTGCACCTGCTCCCGGTGCACCGCTATTAGATGTAACTGTTACACCAGCGGCTCGTCCCTGGAAGAGTTCCTCAGGGGAGGTGATGGCCCCTTCATTAAAGTCTCTGGAACTAATGACGTTTACTGAACCGGTGTTATCACCCCGTTCCTGAACGCCATAACCAATTACAACAAGTTCATCGAGTGCTTCAACATCACTTTGCATCTGCACGTTGATCGTTTCTCTACCGTTAACCGATATTTCCTGGCGAATAAATCCGAGGTAGCTGAATACCAGGACGGCATCAGGTGCTACTGTAATCGAATATTCACCATCTATATTGGTTGCAGTACCGCGATCCGGCTGATTCTGAACAAAGATATTTACACCAGGTAAGGTGTTTTCTGTTTCAGCCTCCGTAACCGTTCCGCTTACAGTGATCTGAGACTGCGCGTATGCATCAATTGCAGATATGCTTAGCCCCAGGATCATGACTAACATCAGTAATAATTTTCGTTTCATTTACTCTGAGTTTTGGTTTTCGTTTTCTAAATGAAAGTGATATCTAAAAATTGTTGAGTAAAAATCCGTTAAAATGTAAGCGCTTACTCATTTCGTAAACTTTGTTTATGAAAATTGTGAATGAACGCCTTTTTCATCGGTCCTTTCAAGTTAACGAATGAATATGAAAAAAATGTAAACGCTTACATTTAGAAATCCTGGAGAGTTCGATTTACTCAATTACTTCTTTTAATTCAAGGTAAATTTAGTAATTACAGATATTTAAACTTGCATCTGACTTGCTGATGATGGGTTCATTTTAAATTAATGACAAAAGATTCTAGTTCAGGAAAGCGCTTTTTTTGAGAGCAGACCTTTAAGGAAGAGGCTGTCTGTCAACTCAATGAATAACCTGCAAGATATGGTTTATCGCTTCTGAGAATAATCAAGTGAGATGTCCCATAAATCAAAAATTTCTGAAACGATATATTTTAATCTTTTTGCCAGGGGAGATAATCAAGATCTACATTCCCACCTGTTAGAATGACTCCGACCTTTTTACCTGTAACATCAATTTTCTTTTCTAAAATAGCGGCAACCGGTACTGAACACGAGGCTTCAATAATAATATTCATTCGTTCCCAAATCGTCCGCATTGCGTGGATGATTGATTCATCAGTCACAGTAACAATGTCGTTAAGATTGTTTTGGATAATGTGAAATGTTCGTTCGCATAATGTAGTTCGCAGGCCGTCGGCAATTGTATTGGTTGTATCAAACTTCTGCAGTTTACCTGTTTTGAAAGATTGATAGGCATCATCTGCCTGTTCCGGTTCTGTCCCTATCACGTTAATATCTGGCATTAAATGCCTGGCAGTAATAGCTGTACCGCTAATTAATCCGCCTCCTCCAACAGGGGCCATAATTATATCAAGCTCAGGATAATCAGTTAAAAGCTCATAGGCACATGTTCCCTGACCAGCAATGACATTTTCGTTATCGTAAGGATGAATAAATATAGCCCCGGTTTCATTTACCACATTTTCCAGAGTACTTTCCCGGGCTTCCTGGTTAGAAGCGCACCTTATAACCTTTGCGCCATAGCCTTCTACTGCGTCAAGCTTTACTTTCGGTGAATTCTCTGGCATGACAACATAAGCCGGTATGCCTCTCATTTGCGCTGCCAGTGCCAAAGCCTGTCCGTGATTACCGGAAGAATGAGTTGCTACTCCTTGTGAAGCTTTATTCTCAGCAAGGGCAAAGACAGAGTTGCAAGCGCCTCTGAATTTAAAAGCCCCAGCCCGCTGAAAATTTTCGCATTTAAAAAAGATGTTCCCGCCGCTTATCTCATTTAATGTGCGTGAGGTGAGGACAGGAGTTCTTTTTGCATAAGGTTTAATACGAGCTGAGGCTTTTTTTACGTCCTCAAATGAAGGTATGTATAAGTCAGTTGATGAGATCATATAGGTTCAGGAGAAAGGTTTTCGAATGTTGCAATAACAATTGCCGTGGATGATAGACATAAGCGTAATTTTTAAATAATGAACCAGCTACTAAAACAAGAAATATAATTATATGAATATCTTTATCTGAATACTTATAATGAATAAATAAAGAGACAGGTTCAATAATCAAATCATGAGAACATAAATACATCATACACATGCAAAAACAAATTCTCGTAATAGGGGGGACAGGTACAATCGGCAAGTCTTTAATCGATTTGCTGAGTAACGGCAATGTTAATTTTAAAGCCCTTGTTCGCGGTGATGAAAAGGCTAAACGTCTGGAAGCAAAAGGTGTAGAAATTGTAAAAGGTGAACTTGGAAAATGGCCTGCGGTGAGCGAGGCACTAAAAGGTACAGATACCATTTTTTTACTTACGGGTACATCCGAACAGCAAGTGGACCACCAAAACAAGCTGATTGATTTAGCAGTAGAATCGGGTGTTCAAAAGATTGTCAAGATCTCAGCCGTAGGAGCAAACAGCGGTTCAACTATATGTCTGGCTAACTGGCATGGTCAGATTGAAGATCATCTAAAAGAGAGCGGTCTCCGTTACATCATCATACGTCCCCATTCATTTATGCAGAATATTTTTATGCAGATGCATACCATAAAAGAAAACGGGTGCTTTTATCACTCAATCGGTGAAACAAAACTCCCAATGATAGACACGCGAGATATCGCGCAAGCAAGTTTTGAATGTCTGGTGAGAGATGACCTGGACAACAAAACCTATTCGATCACGGGCCCAGAGTCAATAAGTTATAGTGATATGGCCAAGTCACTTTCGGAAGCTCTGGGACGCGAAATCAAATACATCAATATTCCACACGAGGCACATAACCGTGGGCTTAAAGAGGCGGGCATACCTATTTGGCTGGCTGATGACCTGACATTGATGAATTCAAACTGGACGAAAAATTTTGTTCATGATCCCACCGACGATTTTAAAATGATTTCAGATAGCCAGCAGGTTGACGTCAAACGTTTTGCGAAAGACCATACAGATTACTTCGTGAAGAAATA
>CAZVEP010000052.1:0-17426 GCA_964625635.1 uncultured Rhodohalobacter sp. | reverse complement strand
GCAGGGCTTCTGCTTCCTGATACATTGGCTCTGCAGGTAGACAGGAAATGGAGAGGACTAAAAGAGATAACGTTTAATAGCGAAAGCTAAAAATGGACCACAAGACCTGACCAGGCAGCTCCAAGACTGGAACCATTTAGCTTTGAGTTCGGTGAAGCGGCTATTCCTGCTGTGAACTCGAAATTTCTGAGTTCCACTCCGGTGCCGGCATGAAAAGTGGAACTGCTATGGCCACCCGTTCTGTAGCCAACACGCAGCGGGATTTTGTTCAATAGTCTGTATTCTGACCCAAGTGCGAGATGTATTTTCTTGCTGTTAGTACCGATTGGGGTAAAACCGGCACCCACATCCAGCATAAAACTGAATTTACCCAGTAATAAATGAGCCCCTAAATTCACCATCGTTGGTAGCGATTTATTGAATTTCGACTGTTCAGATGTTATCAAATTACCGTATATATCATTGCCAATACTATCCTGAAGTACAGATTCAAAATATTCTCCTTCATCACCATTAAACTCTTGATCAATAATATCGCTGTCATACGAAGCGCCTTCCCAGACAAAGTTGTCTTCAGCATAAAATGTGCGAGCCCGGTCTTTGATCGTAACACGTCCAATATCCGTAACTGAAAAGCCCACTGTAAGTTTTTTCTTTCCGCGGAATGCTCCTAAATCAAAAGTTGATAAATGGCCGATATCCATTTCCAGCGTAGCTCCAATATCAACACCTATAGAGCTTCCCTTGAAACTGGTAAAATCGTCTGTAGTTGGTTCCAGATAATCGCCAAGATTTGGATTTGTCTGTAGAATTCGTTCATTGTTGAACTCTGCAAGCTGGTCGGAGAGGTCACCGGCTACTTTAATGGAGTATTTGAAATCATGATTAATACTGGCATTTTGCGTTAAGGATGCATCTTGTATCTGAAGCGAAGAGTCAAGGTTTAGCCTTGCGTAATTGATACCCATAAGAAGTTTGGGTGCCGCACCTACATGAAGTTTCACATTACGGCCAATACCAAAAAAGCTATCCCGGGTAAAGACGGTCGTGGCAAAACCGATTGAAATTTCATTATAGACAAGAAATTCCTGAGTAGAATTGACGGCCCGGGCTTCAGAAAAATGGTCTGCATCAAACCCACGGAATACTAAATCAGCCAGACCCCGTGAGTAACCGGAGTTCCCAAGTATTCGGGCACGGGAGGTAATGCTTGCGCTCCACTTACTGTTACGGTATGCAAATCCAAGAGGCACGATACCGACATCCATATTCATGCTGCGGAAATCTGAAGAATTTTCTCCGAACCACTGATCAAGCATACTATTCCTTGTTGCACCATCGATTACTCTTCCCGTTGTGAGGTAATCATTATAGGTTTCAACATTAACAAGATTTCCCCCTACGTTTGAGTAAATACCACCTGCAAGTCCGATTGTGAAAGTAGGGCGCCTGCTGTGGTTAATCATCAGGTTTGCAGGATTGATAAAATTGGCGTGGTAAAGGTCTTGATAAGCCGTTCCGCCACCGCCCAAACCAATATTTTGGGCAGTAAGATGACGTGACTGTGCATGAGCATCAGTAGTTAAGGCAAATGTAAATGCACCTAAGGTAAAGAGTGCCGCAAATACAGTAAGCAGATGTTTCACTTTGAACATAATCTATTTGCCTCTTAGTCGATTTTATTTTTGATCACAAAATTACCGCTAATTGAAACAGACACACTATCTGTATTTCGTATTCTAACTTCCTGCTTACTATAGCTGTTAAGGCCAGCATTAAGGCGTACATCACGGGTTTGATTTAATAGATCGAGCTGACTACGGTCTAGGCTGAAGATTGCATTATCTTCGGAAGCTGTTTGTGCAAAACCATTACTTCCTGTTTCTGCTGCTCTAAATTCTATCGGCATTTGGTTTGTCAGTGGAAGTGAGATAATGGTGTTTCCTGCTTCATCAAGCATATCGAGTTGTAAATTTACTCCCAGGGGAATTCCATTCGAATATTGAATATTTATCAGTCCTTCTTCCAGCCTGGACTCCTTATCCGGACCTGGTAGGTAGCCTAAATCTGCAGATGTTGTGTCTGTGAATGTGGCACCATCGGCACGAAGCGCCAGAGGTATATCAATTGTTACAGTAGGAGAAAACTCCACCGGATTCGTAATTCTGCCGGATTCACCTTCTTTATTGATGTCAGCCAATCCTATAAACCGAATTTCAACAGGCAGGCGATTGAAAAACTCTGTGATATTGGAATTCTTTCGGTCAAATCTCATTGAATAGACCTCATCAGGAGACTGGGTGCCTTCAATGTCGAATTTTATAAGGTTTTCTTTTTCTATAGGAAAACTATTCATTATCAGTTTTTCTGTTTGAAAGCCTTCAGGTACTTCTGCCTGTGTTCCCGGTTTTCCGGTCAGGAAAAATTCATTACCATTTGCGTCAATTCCCAAGAACGCAGCGATAATTGAGGTGGATATATTGAGATTTGTTTGATAAAAAAGATTAAGGCTGGCTTGCGTAAATTCTATACCCTCTAAGCGACGTGATATTTCGTCAATTCCATCAATTGTGATGATTTCAGCTTCAATATCATTCATTAGTTCAGCAGTGGCTCCATCTGATGCTACATCGCGGTTTAGAAGAACCTGCCGATTTTGTACAATTCCAAAAGCTTCCCTGATTGCAAGATCTATGAATCCCACAGCCACATTTAATTCGTCTGTAGCATTTATGATACGTGTATCTGCCCCTTCAGACTGCTGTATGTTTTCAGTGATTCCAAAAATATTGTAGTTAATTACATTGTTGGTTGCATAAATTCGTGCATCTGAAAGAGAAATAGATCTAGTTGTAGATATAGTTGAATTGCGCTCAATTTTTGTATCGCCGCTAAACTGTATTGTAAGAGAATCTGCCTCAGTATATGGGGGGAAACGGAGCATGGGGAAAGATATCTGAAACTGCTCAATATCTACATCAATCGAATTGGTTATTTCATTAATCAATAGCTCGCCTGTTTCAATTTCAGCATAGTGTTCTGTATCGTTAAACAGAAATTCATCTTCAGAAAATGATGTGTTTCCAAATGTGTAGAATTCTTGTGATGGAATGGCTGCATCAACCTGAGTGGCAATAAGATTATCACCTTGAACATCTTCAATTATCAAGGCACCGGGATTATCCTGCATCTGCTGTGAACTCCATGAAATTTCTATATCAACATTCAGATTTCTCAGGTCAATACCAGAGGTGCTTTGGCTTTCATCAACCAGATTAAGAATTTCCATTCTAAACCCCAGGTGTTCAAAATTGGTAATTGTTATAGTTCCCAGGGATTGAGTATCGCTGAAGAGCTCTAGCGATAGCTCATCTAAGTTAAAGCCAAGCTGATTACGAAAATAGAAAACAACAGCCCCTTCCTTAATTTGTGCACTTACAAAGTAATCGGTGCTTAGTGTAAGATTTACGGGGGAAGGTGATGATGAGCCCGGGATAAGATCACCTTCCTGCAGAATGGATGACTGGCCGGTTAAATCAGCAAAATTAGCTTCTCCTACATTTCCGGCACTGTTTTGTGATGAGAAATTGCTTAGCTCAATCTCACCAACTTCCGATGTAATGGCTGTTGGGGCAACTTCAATAGTTGGAATAGCATTTTCAATTGCACCAAAATTTAAATTCTCCTCTTGTGAAAGAGTAATAAAATTATCGCCGTCAATGACAATCAGATTATTTAAGTCTTCACTTGAACTATCAATTAGTGCGTTTTCGCCGCCGAAAAACTGGAAGCTTCTCTCAGCTATAAGTGGGGCATCAATTTTATTGGATAGGGTAAAATCGGGACTTTCGGGAGTTTCGCACTGAGTAAGAAAACCAATGGCAAAAAATGAAAGCAACAGATATCGAGTTTTATGCATGGCCTGAGTTGTGTCCGTTGTCAGAGGATAAGGCAAAAGTTCGGAAAAGGATGTCATGATTCGGTTAAATCAAGAGAGCCGTCATCTAAAAAATTCCGTTTAGTATTTATCGGCTACTGACAGGATCTATTAACCTTTTTTATGAGAAATAAACAGAAAAACAGGCAGGTGGGAGAGAGAGAATTTACTGCTGCATACAAAAATATATCGCATTAGTCGTACGATATTAAGCTGAAGTAATTGAGTAGCTCATAATGAGAAAGAGAGGCTCAATTGGAGTAGAGGAGAAATAAGCAGGGCTTTTTTTCAATATCAGGCAGCGATCCATTCTTCCATTCCATAATCCGGCGGGTTTTAAGAATTTGATCATCGGCCGTCAGGTTACAAGCGATGCATAATTTTGTGGAGGGCTGGCATGTCTGCAGAAGCTGGTCGAGTAAAACTTTATTCCGGTGGGGCGTTTCCATAAAAATCTGGGTTTGCATTGATCTGGCAGATTCTTTTTCGAGATCCTGAATCGATGATTTCCGCTCTTTTTCGCGGATCGGCAGATAGCCATGAAAAGCAAATGACTGGCCATTCAAGCCAGAGCCCATAAGTGCAAGCAGTATAGATGAAGGCCCCACAAGGGGCATAACGGTAAAGTTGTTTTGATGTGCAAGATTTACAAGTTTGGCTCCGGGATCAGCAACTCCGGGCGCGCCCGCTTCCGACATCAAACCAACATCGCCCTCCTCTAAAAACTGCAGAAAGCTGATGATCTCGTGATCGGGGGTTTTTTTGTTTAAAACGCGAAATGTCTGTTCATAATCTGGAATGGGATGCTTGATCCATTGTAAAAAACTGCGTGATGTCTGCATTTTTTCCACAATAAATGTTTTCAAAGATCGAATCGTCTCAAGGGTATGTTCAGGAAGTACCAGATTCTCCTTTCGGCGATGAATCGGGGTAGGTATAAGATAAAGCGTGTTATTGGATGAATCAGGCATTTACGGTATCTAATCGTTCAATTTCCAGTGTTTGTTCTCCGTATCGAATTCGTTTAAGCGCAAATCTGCTTGCATAAAGAGCAACCAGCAGAGTCACCAAAAATCCGAGTGATGAGACCGCCATATTGACGAGCACCACCGATTTTTGAAGCTCATAGACCGTCAACATAACGATAGGTTTAAATGAATCTTCCAGGTATCGGATAGGAATCTGCTCTGATTCCATGATGACCTGTGCCATTTGTACCGGAAGCGCAAGTTGTTCGGTAATCGTCTCGTCCGATTGAGTGGTAAATCGAATAATGACGTATCCATTTGTCTGCGCTGCTATCTGTTTCACATCGAATTCCAACACTTCAGCCACATAACTTTCACCATCTTGATAGGTTTTCTCAACGCCATAGTATGTTAGCACCTGATAGCTGCCCTGGAAAAGAAAGTAAGCCGGTAAAAGCCAGATAAGAAATATGAAATAGTATTTATTCATCGGTTGTGTTTAGTGAATTATTTTGTGCTGATGTGCCTTCCTGCTGATTTGTTTCAACCTTATTCATCTGGTCGATCATTGCAGGATCATAAATCAGCCGTTGCTGAAAATCCTGGTGCATATGATTGCTTGACATATGAAACCAAAAAGCTATTTGAATACGATCAAAAAAGACCGCCTGAACAGTAGTGTCATTAGTGTATTTAGATGTACCGAAATCGATACCGGCTAAAAGCCCCATTCTGTTATCGTAAATGGCGCCATAATCCGCAAAATCACGAGTAATACCTGATTGCTGATCCATTGGCCATCGCATCCACTCTTTTACTCTCTGACTTACATCTGCCGAGATCATTTCATCTTTAACCAATTTTTCCAGTATAGCCGTCATTTCCGAAGCGGTTGTTTTTGGGAAAAGGGCCAATGCATCACGTTCCTGCATAAAAGTGTTGCCCAGCCTGTTTTCTTCCATATAAGTAAGCGTGTTTTCGCGAAATTCTGCATCATCTATGAATCTGCGTGACCGTTCAATAACAGACGATCTGAAATCCTGTTTTTCTTTCACCAGTTCGAGATCGTAAATCTCCTGAGCAGGCATATTTCGAATGCCGGGGGATAGAGTCAGATACAGTCCGGAATAGGGCAAAGGCATATCCGTGTCTTTTAGTCCGAGAGTTTCGCCCATCGTCTGCCATCGCTCAGGGCCTATGAGCCACCAAAGTTCATCAGCCAGTGACAACGCATTATTTTCAGCAAGTAAACGCATCGCGTGATTCAGGGTGAGTTCATCACTATTATTGATCCAGTCCCGCGCAACTGCTGATGAATAGCTTTGTTCATGCTCTGAACGGTTTACTCCGGGAAGCAGGTGATCAGTAACCCGCGTCCAGCTTACCGGTGAATCTGCGGATACTTCTCCTGAGCTTATCATATCAGCTATAACAAGCAGAATAAAGAAGTTTGCCGTCGTTCCCATTGGCCTCCTGACATCTTCCATATATTGTATCGTAGAGTCAGGGGAGTTGATAACATTGCTCACCAGAGAGACGTGTTCCGGATTTTTATCGATGTAGTCAGAAAGACCACGCAATGAGTATGTATCTTCGACCCAACGGCTTCCTTCGACCATAGCATCCCGGTTGTCGTAGAAAGTGTTAAATGCATCCCAGTTAAATGCAAGTATGGCACCGAATATCACTAATGCAGTTACAAAAAAAGCGGCAAAAAATTTAAATACTCTTGCCATAATGAGTTAATCAGATTATTTATAAAAATTATTGGTTTGAATGAGACGATAGTAGAAGCGATTTGGATCGCGGTAATACGCTAAAGCATGATATTCCTGTCGGGTTCGTGTAAAAGAGTCATCCAGTGTCAGATCTAAAATCGTATTATTCTCCAGTATTACATACTTATAGGCATAAGTACCTGTCTTTAAGATGCCATTTACTTCCCAGCGATCACTATTCTGCTTATACTCCAAACGGTAATTTGATCTGATTGCCCAGTTTGTGAAATCTCCAACCAGATAAATTTCAGAAGTAGTCATAATCTCACGATCGGTGTCGAGCCTAAAATAGACATTTGCATATTGTGCATTTAATGATGAATCAAAATTGCCAATATTACTTAATGGTACCTGACTTCTGTTAGCCGTGAAGCCCTGTACGTCTTCAAACAAAACAATTCGGGGTGGAATTTCCGACGGATCATATTCAAGCACGCTGGGGTTTTGTTGAGTGAGCTCAGGCAGCGAAAACAGCTGAAATTCGTAATCGCCCACGAAAGCCTTAGTACGGGCAATTTCAAAATTAACTTCCCCGGGAGTAGAGATATCGATTTCTTCAGCTCTCGTGGCACGTCCCCAAAATTGATTTTGAACGTAATAAAATTCCATATCAAACTGCGGGGTATTGATATACTCAGGCGTTTCAAAAATGCTGACAGGCAGATGTGATATTCTGCCTTCCCGGCGGGGTACAGTAATAGTTTCGACCCGGGATACAATATCACCCTCATTTTCAGTAATAAAGAAAGGCATGGTGAATAACAAGTTGCCTGTATCAGAATCCTCAACTTTCAGCATGTAATTACCGCTCACTAAGAACTGAATATCCTCGTTGGGAAATGCATATTCGTATGATCTGTAATTTGGTCTGTTGGCTCTGCTGACCTTACCAAAAGGGAGCAATAGATTGTAATAGCCATCTTTGTAGATATCTTCAGCAAGACCGGAACGTGACCAGTCGGGATTGTGATGCGTAAAAGAAATTGAAAATTGACGTGATTCAAACTCAAGAAGATCAAATGACAGCTGAAGTTGCTGCGAACTATTGAGTTGAAGAATGGGTGCTGCTATAGGACTGCCTTTTTGATGAAGTTCGAGAGAATAAACCAGATCGCTTGCATTAATTTGGCCGGGAACCGTAAACTGGTTTTCAGGTGGTGAGTAAGCCGGTTTTCCATTCGACTGATTGCTATTACCAGTGGAGACACACTGAATAAAAAACAAAGAGCAAAGTAGTATGATTGAAAAATTTTTAAAGATAGAAATGGCCATCAAATACAAATTCAGTTGGACCTTCAAGTTTTATTGAGGTGTATTTTTCTTCCTGCACTGAAAACGTAAAATGCACCAGTAGCGTGCCTCCTTTAACATTTATTTGATAACTGAAATCACCATCGCCCGCCTCCTGAAGATGATGCCATGCCAGGGCTGAAGCTATTGCACCCGTACCGCATGCAAGCGTAAGTTGTTCAACACCGCGTTCATACGTTTGAAGTGAAACTGAAGTAGAGTTGGTCCCGGAAATAAAATTTACATTTGTTCCTGCGGGCTGAAATTGTTCATGAAACCGCAGAGATCGACCTTCATCAATAAGTTTATCTTCTTTGGCAAGCATATCTCCTGAAACCGGGCAAACCACATGTTCTGTGTTAGTATAAACATTCAGAAGCTCGTGTCCATCAACGGTCTGCTTTTTGATTTCAGTTTTAAGCGGAAAATGAATAATTGCTGAATTGGAATTGGTTTTAGCCTGGTAAACTTTATCGTGTACCCTAAAAGTAAACTCGGTAGGGGCACCGAGTGTCACGGCATAGTTTGCAAAGCATCGGGCTCCATTTCCACACATTCCGGCATCACTTCCATCGGGATTCTTATAGGTCATTACGAGGTCAGCTTCTTTTTTCTGATCGTAATTAAGAGCTATGACTCCGTCAGATCCAATTCCAAATTTCCGGTTTGAAAGGCGGGGTGTCAAATCTTCAATTTGCTGATCGGAAAGCCCTAATGACCGGTTATCGAACAAGATAAAGTCATTACCAGCTCCGTGCATTTTTACAAATGGGATGGTTTGTAGGTTTGTCATCTTAAGTTTCACTAAATGCGGGCAGATGCTTCCACGCGGTTTCAGAAGTTATCAGTGGTTCGGATCCGCGCAACAGGCTTCCATACCGAAATGCCAGGGCTGTAAAGATAAGTTTAAATTGAACATTATGATAGAACAGCCCCTTCAAATCCTGCAGCTCTTCAATCATACGTTCAAGTTTGGCATCACCCAGGCTATCGCAGAATTTTTTGATAACATCCAGCTGATCAATATTTGTAATCAGTGATTTATTTTGGGTTTCTCTGTAAACCATAATGTCTCGCAGAAGCTGTTCGAGTGTATTTGAAAGAGCAATCTGGCTCTCCAGATTTAGTTCTGACTGCCACCCCTCAATCAGTTTGACAAGTGAATTGGCATCCTGAGAGTACGAATACCGCAAAAAATCGACTGTTTGTTCCCTGGTTCGTTGTAATGTTTTCAGATCAAGAAAACGGCACAACGAATAGTTACCTCCTGATATTCTCGCTAAAAATTCAGCATCTTCGCTATTATAGCCATCATACTTTATGAGTCCGTCACGAACTTCTTCCGTCGAAAGGGGAGAGAGCCTGATTTGCTGGCAGCGAGACATGATAGTTGGTAACAGCTGGTCTGTTTTATCTGCTGTCAGAATAAACATTACGTTCCCGGACGGCTCTTCAAGCAGTTTTAAAAAAGCATTTGCGGCTTCTTTTCTCATGGTATCAATTCCCGTCAAAACCATGATTGTTCGTCGCCCTTCATTGGGTTTAAGAACGGTCTTAGGGCGAATTTCTTCCCGATAATAGTCGATAAAGTAAAATGCCCGTTTATTTTTGGAGCTGCTGTCTTTACCGAGTTCGGGCCGCAGTCTGAAATCAACAACTTCGTACGGATCCTCGGCAAGAATTTTTTGACGATCTGTAAGTTCAGTAATGCTTGCAGAGGTTGGAAGCGGAATAAAAAGGTGGATGTCGGGATGTGAGAACCAGCTTGATTTTTTACTCTTAGCCGTTCCCTTTAAGTCCGTTAGATTGTCGACTCCGTTAATTGCTTCTGCCATCATAAGGGCAAATGCCGTCTTACCCGACCCAGCTGGACCGGTTAAAAGGTAAGCGTGGCTGAGCCGGTCACTATCAAATATTTGTTTGGTTTGACCGAGCGCATGTTTCTGTCCTACAATTCGGCGATCACCAAGCTCAACATTTTTATCAATAATTGTCATTTAATCCTCCCATATATAATCAAAAAGCAAAATACCAGCCGTAATAGTCACGCCACAATAGCCTACGAGGGCCATCAGATCATCAATGGAATCCGGTGTTGCGCCTTCAATAAGGGCACTTTTAGTCACAGATGTTAATATTAAGAGCAGTGGAACCAGGAGCGGGATGCACAATACTGAAAAAATTGACCCGCGACGATCTGCTTTAGCAATCATAGCTGATGTTAAAGTCGTAACCGATGCCAGCCCTGCTGAGCCAAATAAAATCGCAGCGATAAAATAAGGAACGCTAACAACCGACATGTTCATCATAAATAGATAGAAGAAGAAAGTGAAAGCATGAAGGATCAGCAGAAATAAAAAATTGTAAAGTATTTTACCGGTAAAAATTTCTGAGGGCTGAGCATGAAGCTTCAGCAGATCCCAGGTTTTCTTATCTGCTTCCTGTAAAAAAGACCGCATCATTCCTGTGATTGCTGCAAAAAGAATGACAATCCAAACCAGCCCGCTTTTAGGTGTAGGATTCATCTGATCTGCCCTCAGAGTAAACAGAATCAATAGCAGAGACGCTCCGGTGAATGCAAGTAGCGTATTGAGAGCATACCGTGTTCGGAGCTCAACAGCGATCTCTTTCTTCAGTATTGTAAATGATGGTTTTATCATTGCCGATGCATTATTTATCTGACACTTAAGGTAGGGAAAAAGAGCAGGGGGGATGAAACCTTTTTTAAAGAATTGAGCTGGTGATCCTGATTGTTTAAAAAAGACATTCTTAGATAAATGACGACCATTAATATTTGTTTTGAAGTTTTTCACTGTGTCATTATTTAGTTAATTTCGATGAGATTTAAATTTTATAGTCTCTGCCAATCTAACCGCATCCCTGACTGCTATTTTTATATGGATATAAGTACACATTTAGACCGCTCAGCCATTGTTAAAGACCTTGAGGTTGATAATAAAAAAGATCTTATCAACAAATTGGTGGATTTACTGGAGCCTAAAGTTAGCTCTGATCAGCTCGATAAAATTCGGGAAGCTGTATTTATGCGCGAAGAAATAATGTCTACGGGCATTGGTAAAGAGCTGGCAATACCTCATGGCAAATGCGACTCACTTAATGAAATATTAGCCGCTTTTGCTGTTTTAGATAACAAAGTTGAGTTCGATTCGATCGATAATGAGCCCGTTAAAATGGTTTTTCTCCTGGTCGGGCCCGAAAATCAATCAAGCCAGCACATAAAACTGCTGAGCAGAATATCCCGTCTGATGAACAGCTCTGCTTTTAGGGAAAAACTTTTGGAGTGTGAAGATTCCAATGAATTATTTGAGACATTTAAAGCTGAAGAGAAAGAATATTTCGGGATTTGAAATGTCAATCGTGCTAAGCCGGACGATGAAATTTACGGGTCTTATACTGATGATTTTGTCTCTTCAGACCCGTTCTGCAGTTTCTCAAGATATAAGCCCTATTCAGAAACTTATCAGTAACAGTGCTGCGTCATCATCTTTCTGGTCTTACCAGGTTCGTGATGCAGATGGCGCAATTCTTGAAGAATATAATGGTGACTATTTAATTCGACCTGCATCAAATCTGAAGCTGGTAACATCAGCTGCTTATCTTGACAGGCTTGGCGCTGATTTCCAATTTGAAACGGTTCTTTACGGGTCAGGTTTACAGGAAGAGAACCAATGGAGCGGTGATCTGTATATTCGCGGTGCAGGTGATCCATCGATTAACGGTGAAGCCTACGATGATCCTCTTTTTCTATTCCAGCATTGGTTTTCTACTCTAGACTCAATGGGAATAGAAGTAATTGAAGGTAATATCGTGGGGCATGAGGGTTTTTTTGATGACATTCCATATCCAAGAGGATGGGAATGGGACGATTTGAGCTACTACTATGCGCCTGAAATAAGTGCCCTTTCATTCAATCAAAATGTTGTAGACCTGGAAGTAAGAGCAGATGGCAGACCAGGATCCAGGCCCAGTATTACCTGGTTTCCTTTCGAAACCCCTTATGTTCGT
Organism: uncultured Rhodohalobacter sp.; assembly: GCA_964625635.1. Classification (GTDB taxonomy): domain Bacteria; phylum Bacteroidota; class Rhodothermia; order Balneolales; family Balneolaceae; genus SW132. The sequence continues at coordinate 5,427 of CAZVEP010000052.1, read as the reverse complement.
TTTATTAACGAACAGAGAATCACACCGGAAAATACGTCATTTGATGAATCATACAGGCGTGAACTCGGCAGTAATACGATTTATTTGAGAAGTACCCTGCCGGTTGGGCATTATGAAACTGAGCCTCTGAGCATTCATAATCCTTCTCTCTATTTTATTGATACATTTAAACGCTATTTACAGCTGATGGGTATCAGGGTTAAAGGACAGCTGCTGGTGTCAGATGAACCCATGGATTGGGGCAATGAATCGCTAACTGAAATTGACCGACACCGTTCAAAGCCGCTTCATACCATGGTTAATCATTTAAACCGCGAAAGCGACAATCATTATGCGGAAATGCTTTTAAAGACAATGGTAGCCGAAGAGTTTGGTGTTCCGGGATCTACGGAATTGGGCCTTGAGATGGTAAAAGAATTTATGAATGAGCATGGATTTGATACAACAGCTGTGGAGCTGCGAGATGCTTCAGGGATGGCTCCTGCAACATTAGTAAAAACATCAGATCTGAATAGCTTTCTAACTGATATTCAAGATAAGCCCTACTTCGATCAATACTATAACAGTCTGTCTGTTGCAGCACAAAATGGAACGCTGAAAAATCGATTTTACAACAGTAACATTGCAAATAATTTTTACGGAAAAACCGGATTTATGTCGGGAGTTCGTTCACTAAGTGGTTACCTTAATACTGAAAGCGGTAAAAGAGTGATTGTGACCATTGCCACAAATAATTACACTGTCAAAACAGCCGTTGTGGACAGGGTTCACCAGCAAATTCTGGACTTTTTATATTCCCGGTATTGAAAATAAGATATGCCCAAAGCTTCCAAACCAACCATTCTTGTAACAGACGATGAAAAGAGTATCCGCAATTCTTTGCGTGAGATTCTCGAGTTTGAAAACTATACAGTGATTGAAGCTGAAGGTGGAGAGAGTGCGGTTTCCCGGGTTGGGTCAACAGATATTGACTTGATGATCCTTGATATAAAAATGAAGGGAATGGATGGAATTGAAGTTCTTGAAAAGGTAAAGGAGATTCAGCCAAACCTGCCGGTAATAATGATTAGCGGACACGGGACTATAAAAATTGCAGTGGAGGCAACTAAAATGGGTGCTTTCGACTTCATCGAAAAACCACCGGATCTCAATCGGCTGCTGATTAGCGTTCGAAATGCACTGTCACGTAATGAACTTATTCAGGAAAATAAGAGGATACGGTCGGAGCTCAATAACGTAACCGAAATGGTGGGTGAAAGTGCAGCTATAAACCGCATCAAAAAAACTATTGAAAAGGTAGCCCCCAGTACGAGCCGTGTACTTATAACCGGGGAGAACGGAACGGGTAAAGAACTCGTGGCACGATGGATTCATGAAAAGAGTCAGCGTGCATCAAAAGTGTTTGTTGATGTTAACTGCGCGGCTATTCCAGCTGACCTTCTAGAAAGTGAACTGTTTGGTCACGAAAAAGGTGCTTTTACAGGTGCTTCTGAACAGAGAATTGGAAAATTTGAACAAGCTGATGGAGGTACGCTGTTTCTTGATGAAATAGGAGACATGAGTATAGATGCGCAGTCAAAAGTGTTGCGTGTACTCCAGGAAAACCAGGTAACCAGAGTGGGCGGAAGTGAGCGTATTAATGTGGATGTACGACTGATATCGGCTACCAACCGGGATCTTGAAACCGAAATTCGTGAGAATCGTTTTCGGGAAGATCTGTTTCATCGCATCAATGTAATTCCCATTCATGTACCTCCATTGCGTGAGAGAAAAGAAGATATTCCCGTTCTTGCAAAATGGTTCCTTTCTAAATTGGCTCAAAAAGAGATTATTTATGCAGGTAAATCATTTTCTGATGAAGCTCTTAACGAGATGAAAGAACTTAGCTGGACGGGTAATATCCGTCAGTTGCAGAACGCTGTAGAACGGATGGCACTATTATCAGATGGTGATGAGATCGGTCGTGATGACGTTACCCGGCTGGCAACCATGAAAGGAAACGGCAATGAAAGGCTGGAGGAACTTCTCGACCAATCGCTTACATTTCAGGAATATAAAGAGAAAGCTGAACGTTATTATTTGATCAAAAAGCTGGAGGATCATGACTGGAACGTCTCGGCAACTGCTGATGCAATTGACATACAGCGGAGTCATATCTACAATAAAATGAAAAAATACGATATAGAACGGTAACTACGCTTATGTCATCACAAATTATTGACGGAAAAAAAGTTGCAAAAATCACACGGGACCAGATTCGGGAGGATGTAGAAAACTGGGTTAATCAGGGTAACCGGCCGCCGTTTCTCCAGGTTCTGCAGGTTGGTTCAGATCCTGCGTCTTCAACCTACATTCGAGCAAAAACCAGAGCCTGCGGTGATGTTGGAATTGATACGGGAACGTTGAATTTGCCTGACACAATCTCAGCGAAAGATCTCAAGGAGGAAATTAACAAAATCAACATGGATGATTCTATCGATGGTATCCTGGTTCAGCTTCCGCTCCCATCACACCTGTCTACTCACGATGTCATTGAAAGTATTGACTATCGAAAAGACGTGGATGGATTTCATCCTATGAATGTCGGTCGTTTGGCAGTCGATCAGCCAACCTTTCGCTCTTGTACACCCGCCGGTATTTTTGAACTGTTCAAACACTACAGCATTCAGGTTAAAAGTAAGCACGCCGTAGTAGTAGGAGCCAGCAACATCGTAGGATCTCCGATGGCGATTATGTTATCACGTGAAAACTCATCCGGTAAGGCTACCACCACTATTTGCCATAAATATACCAAAGACATTACGCGGCACACGATCGATGCTGACATTCTGATTGTAGCTGCGGGTCAGCCCGGGTTAATCAAATCTGAAATGGTTAAAGAGGGTGTTGTGATTATTGATGTAGGTATTAATCGCGTAGCTGATGAAACCACGGAGAAAGGCTATAAGCTTGTGGGTGACTGTGATTTTGACGGGCTGAGAGAGAAAGCCAGCTGGATTACACCGGTTCCCGGTGGCGTTGGGCCGATGACGGTTGCAATGCTGATGAAAAACACGCTTCTGGCGGCTAAGAAATCCATCTATCCTGATTAATTGAAAAAATTCGAATACTTCTATAATTGGTTACGAACACAAATTAAAAACTAAATCATCATGAACTATAAAATATCATTGATTCTGCTGATAGCCGCTTTTATTCTGGCTGGATGCACTCAAAAAAACACTATGAGCAACAATCCATTTTCTGAAGAAAGTACGCTTCCGTTCGAGGCTCCTGATTTTACTGAAATCACCAATGATCACTATGTGCCGGCTTTTGAGAGAGGTATAGAAGAACATCTGGAAGAAATTAATGCAATTGCATCTAATACAGATGAACCATCGTTTGAGAATACAGTAGTAGCAATGGAACGGTCTGGCCAGCTCTTAAACAGAGCTCAATCTGTTTTTTATAGTCTCACATCAGCTCATACAAACGATGAGATCCAGGCTATTCAGAGTGAGTTTGCTCCAGTATTTGCAGCACACAGTGATGACATTCTTTTAAACGGCGATCTGTTTGCCAGGGTGGATGAACTTTACCAGGACAGAGAGTCTCTGGATCTCAATCCTGAACAAATGAAACTTCTTGAGGACACTCATCTTGATTTTATCCGGGCTGGTGCCAGGCTGACTCCAGACGAGCAGACACGTATGCGGGAAATTAACGAGCGCGTTTCTTCTCTAACGACGGAGTTTCAGGAAAAGCTGCTTGAAATGACCCGGGAGCGTGTGGTTGTCGTAGACGATGAAGAAATGCTGGATGGGCTCAGTGCTAATCGGATTGCTTCAGCACGCGAAGCGGCAGAGAGCCGTGGTTATGAGGATAGCTATGTTCTTACCATTAGCAATACAACGCGGCACCCGTTACTGGCTTCTCTGAATAACCGAGACCTAAGAAAAAGGCTTTGGGAAGCATCTGCTTATCGAGGAATTGGCCGTGATGGCGGTATAGACACGCGTCCAATCGTTTTAGAACTCGCTGATCTCCGGGCTGAACGAGCCTCGCTTCTTGGCTATGATACTTATGCAGAATATGCAATTGACCCGCAAACAGCAGGAAATCCTGAGGCTGTACTTGAAATGCTTTCCGGTTTGATTCCATCGGTTAATGAAAACGTGAATCAGGAATCTGATTTAATCAAAGGGATGATGCAGCGAGACGGAATCGAAGATGAACTTCAGCCGTGGGACTGGGAATATTATGCAGAAAAAGTGAGGGCTGAGAAATATGCATTTGATGATTCAGAGGTGCGCGCATATTTCGAACTCGATACGGTGCTGAAAAACGGTGTTTTCTATGCTATGGAACAACTGTATGGCATCACATTTGAAGAGCGGGATGATATTCCTGTTTATCATCCAGATGTACGGGTTTTTACCGTATATGATAGAGATGGATCAGAATTAGGTCTCTTTTATGGCGATTACTTCTCTCGTGATTCCAAGCGCGGGGGTGCATGGATGAACTCATTTGTATCACAATCGGAACTGCTGAATAACAAGCCCGTGGTTATGAATGTCTTGAACATTACGCCGCCGGCAGAGGGCGATCCTGCACTCATTACATTTGACAACGTCACGACCATGTTTCATGAAATGGGCCATGCAGTACACGGCCTTTTTTCTGATGTGACCTATCCGTCGCTGTCAGGTACATCGGTGCCCCGCGATTTTGTCGAGTTTCCATCTACGTTCGAGGAAGACTGGGCAATCCTGCCTGAAGTTCTTGAAAATTATGCAATACATTACGAAACTGGAGAACGTATTCCTCAAGAACTGCTGGACAAGCTAGTTGAGGCCAGAGAGCACAATCAGGGTTTTGATACCTACGAGTATCTTGGCGCAACGCTGGTTGATATGGAATGGCACCTTCTGAGTCCAGGTAATATTCCGGATGATGTAATCGCATACGAAGACGAATCACTGGCAAAACACAACCTCGATAACCCGGTAATTCCTCCGAGATATAAGTCACCCTATTTTTCACACGTTTTTTCAGGCGGTTACTCAGCGAATTACTATGCCTACATTTGGAGTGAAATTCTGGCAGCAGATGCGTTCGCATACATGAAAGAGCAGGGTGGACTCACACGTGAAAATGGCGATCGCTACCGGGAGCATATTCTTTCAAAAGGAGGGAGCCGGGATGCGATGGAGCTATACGAAGCTTACAGAGGTCAGGAACCGGATGTGTCAAACCTGCTGAAAAGAAGAGGGTTGGCGGAGTGATGCCGATCCCCCGACCGTCGATTGCTTTTTTCGACTGTCGGGTTGGTGTGGATTGGAGCGGGATTCGAGTTAGTGTGGCCAGGAACCAGGATTCGAGGCAGGAAAACTCGTCAGACGACTGAGGGCTGAGGGCCCCTGGTTTGGTGTTTCCCAAAGT
>CAZVEP010000051.1:6191-23406 GCA_964625635.1 uncultured Rhodohalobacter sp. | reverse complement strand
AGCACTCGGCTGGGGGTCGAGGGGTCGCAGGTTCAAATCCTGTCGTCCCGACTTAGTTTAAGCCTTCAAATTGCATGCAGATGTCGTTTGAAGGCTTTTTTGTTTCTGCATATACTCTCATCCCATCTCAGCTCACAAATGGGTGAAATAAAGGCGTTAGAAAAAATAGATTGTTTTTTTTTCGTATAATCTTGGCAGTCCCCATGCTATAAAACATTTTATTCATCATCACAGGGATACAGCCTTACCATGCAACACAGCAAAAATAACTATCTATTACTTTGTTTAATTCTAATGATTTTCTCCTCATGCGGCGATGAATCTGTAACAACTGCCACCTACTCCCTTAATGTAAGCGTCTCTCCGCTTGAAGGTGGTAATATCACTGGGGCCAGCGGAGAGTATCAGGAGGGTGAGACCGTGACTATAACTGCACTACCTAAAGAAGACTGGCTTTTCGAAAACTGGAGCGGTGCCGTGGAAACCACATCAAATCCATTGACCATAACAATGAATTCAGACAAGGCAATTACCGCAAACTTTGCAAAAATTACCTATTCACTGAACATCACGATTCTTGGAGAAGGAACAGTCGCGGAGAACATTGTTCAGCAAAAAATGACTGACTATGAATTGGGAACAGTTGTTGAATTAACGCCTGAGCCTTCCTCTGGATGGAGGTTTATTGAATGGCGTGGTGATTTAACCGGGGAAGAAAGCCCGGTGCAAATTATGATGGATGGGGTTAAAGACATTACTGCTGTATTTGATGTTTCAAACATTTATTTGGGAAACAACGGTGTTACCGTCATGTGTCCAAATGCTGAGGTCGGAGAAATTGGATTTATCGATAATGTACAGTATGAGGTGGTTGATAATGATTTACTAAGACTTCGAAAAAGCCAGGGAAGGGAATTATCTCAGCTATGTGTATCACAGGTTACAAATATGAATGGCTTGTTTGAAGGGACTCAATTTAATCAGAGGATAGATAATTGGGATGTAAGTTCTGTAACTGATATGGGAAATATGTTTCGCGGCAGTCCATTCAATCAGGATATTGGAATTTGGGATGTTGGTTCGGTGATTCAGATGAATAATATGTTTGAGGAGAGTGAGTTCAATCAGCCTATTGGTCAGTGGGATGTCAGCAGTGTGGAAGATATGAGCGTTATGTTTAAAGACAGTCCATTCAATCGTGATGTAAACAGTTGGGATGTATCGTCCGTGACTTCTATGAGGTCGATGTTTAGCTATGAAGGGACTGACCCTGTATTTAACCAGCCCATCGGGAATTGGAATGTGAGCAACGTGACCGACATGAGCTACATGTTTTTCAATAATATTTTCTTCAATCAACCAATAGAAGATTGGGATGTAAGTAGCGTCACCGACATGAGTGGTATGTTTTGGGCGGAAGAGGGAAGCTTTAATCAACCGATAGGAAATTGGGATGTCAGCTCTGTAACAGCTATGAGAAAAATGTTTTCTGCTAATGGATTCAATCAGCCAATTGGCGACTGGGATGTAAGCAATGTTACCAACATGGAGGAAATGTTCTGGTATAGTCAATTCAATCAGCCGATAGGAAATTGGGATGTGAGTATGGTTACTAACATGGATGGTATGTTTCAGAACAGTCCATTTAACCAGCCAATCAACGGCTGGTGCGTCGATCAGTTCACAAGTGGAGAACCCTCGTTCTTCTCTGTCGGGAGCCCGCTCACCGAAGAAAATAAACCGGTTTGGGGTTCCTGTCCGGTAAATTAATTTTTCCAACCTTAACTATTCAACTCGAGATTATGGATTATAGAATAATCGGGGTTATTCTTTTATGCTTTTCTACTTTATTTATTGTGTCGTGTGGAAGTAGCACGAGTCCGGAAATCGGATTCTCCTTAGATGATAACGGTATCACAATCGTGTGTCCGGGAGTTGCTCCGGGCGATAAAGGGATTGTGAATGGCATCGAATATGAAGCAGTTGATGAAGACATGCTTCGATCACGAGTAGGTTTAGAGAACGATCTTTCAGCGCTCTGCACAACGCCTATTATAAGTATGGAAGCCTTGTTTGCATCGCGAACCACATTTATACAGGACATCGGCTACTGGGATACCAGGAATGTTACAGATATGTCAAGACTATTTACTGGATCAGCAGCAAGTAATTTTAACCATGATATCCGACACTGGAATACTGCCAATGTTACGACCATGTGGCGGATGTTCAGTGATGCACATTCCTTTAATCAGGATATAGGGAATTGGAATACAGGGCGTGTCACAGATATGGGTGGTATGTTTGCTGGCGCAACTGTTTTCAACCAGGATATTGGCGATTGGGATACCGGAAATGTAACTACGATGTTTGGTATGTTCTCATTTGCGAGTGCATTTAACCAGGACATCAGCGGCTGGAATACCGGTAATGTTGAAAAAATGGGTGAGATGTTTCAGCTTGCAACCTCATTTAATCAAGATATTGGGACGTGGGATACAGGTAAAGTAACGGATATGAATAGACTGTTTAGTGTCGCTGAATCTTTTAATCAGGACATAGGAAACTGGGACACCGGTAATGTGACAGACATGATGTTTATGTTTGGCGCAGCAAAATCCTTCAATCAAGATATTGGGAACTGGGATACCGGCAACGTGACTACGATGGAATATATGTTTGTCGAAGCCCATTCTTTTAATCAGAATATTGGAGCCTGGAATACAAGTAACGTAACTAACATGGACAGAATGTTTGTTCTGGCTGAGTCCTTCAACCAGGACTTGTCAGATTGGTGTGTTGAAAATATTCCGGATGAGCCTGCATTTTTTGATTCAGAAGCGACCAGCTGGACGCTGCCCAGGCCAAATTGGGGAGCGAGTTGTGGAGCCAGCTAACGTGCTTTTATTTTAAGAGCTATAGGACGAATTAGATAACCCGGATTATTCATCAAGAAATTTTGATGTGAACAAGGCGAAGTGAAAATGGTGACGGAAGGGTACTGATGTACCCTGAGTAAGCCATTTTCACTTATTCCAAAGGAATGCCTGTGGCGAACGCAGTGCACATTAAAAGTTCGCTGAAAACATCTACACCCAAATTTGAGCTATAAACATAATTACGTAAATGTATATATTTTAAAGCTTTAAGTTACTCCTGTACACTTACTCATGAATAATTCGGGATAACACCTTTTACTTGTTTAATCGATTGCTGATCTATTCACTTTTCAAAAAAAAAGAGACTATTCGTGAGAGTAGTCTCTTTTTTTGGCCATAGATTTACAGTTACCGGTTACTAGTAATAATTAACAGTTACACTTCCGCCTGATGTACGCGCGGTAAGCATTGGCCCGCCATTCCCGATCACACCTTCTACACTGTTACGTTCAGAACTGCCGGTAAAATTTCGGAGCTCAACATTGACCCGATTTCCACTTAAATCAAGCGCAAAATTGTCAATCGCCGGCATATCAACCGTAATGTTTCCACCGCTGGTCCTTAGTTCAACGTCGTTAGTAAAGTTAATGAGGGCGGCTCGTATATTTCCACCAGATGTTCGCGCCTCCACATCACCGCTAATATTGTCAAGCCTGATGCTGCCCCCTGATGTTCTCATGTCAGCACTGCCCGATATACCGTCTGCTCGAATGGCACCGCCGCTTGTCCTTCCTGATACGGATCCCTGGATATCATTGAGATTGATGCTGCCACCTGATGTTCTGAGATCGACACTTCCCCGAATGGATTCGGCTGTTACACTTCCGCCGCTTGTTCTCAAATTTACATTGTTATTGAAATTTCGAGCCGTGACAGATCCACCACTTGTAATTCCATCTACATTAGATCCGGTCGGCGCATGGACGACAAATGAGATAGAGACATTTTTGTTTGAACTAAACCATCCGCCAATGCCACTTTTTTTTCTATCAGCGCGTGCCGTTATCGTATTTCCATCCTGGCTTATATCAATTTCATAATCATCGAGATCATAATCTGAAGGAGATAAGGTTCTGTTGCCGCGTCTGACGATCATATAAACACGTACCTCGTTATCTGAATGGCCTTCAGCTAAAATAGATCCTCCGGACGTTTCAATTTCTATAGACGGACTGTTGCCAGTATTAAATATATCTGTACTGTAGGAATCATCAATATTCTGAGCATTCAGCGACCCAAAAAAGGTTAAGATGGAGACAAATAAGCAGAAAAAATATTTTAGAATACTTTCCATGATAGCAGTAAGTTTGAACTAGATTAGTAACTGTAAATCGTACGTAAACAAGCGCGCAGTTGTTTCAAGAAGAACCACATTACATTGAAAAATGTTAGGCGGTCTACGTGTTAATAACGAACAAGTTCAGTAATTTGATTATCGAGAATATGAAATAAGCATCTGCAGTTATGAAATTACCATTTGTGTTGGCAAAGAGATTTGTTGCGGGAGAGACGTTCGACCAATCCATACCAAAAGTTCGTGATTTAAACGAACATGGGATCAAGGTCACGCTTGACTTGCTGGGCGAAAACGTAGAGGATCGACAGACGGCAGACGATACGGTAGAAAGCTATATCCAGCTTCTGGACAACATTAATAACGCAGGACTTAAAAGTACAATTTCTATCAAGCTTACGATGCTCGGCCTTGATATAGACGAGGAGTACTGCCGGGATAACTTGTTCAAACTGCTTGATGTGGCCCGCAAATACGATTCATTCGTTCGAATTGATATGGAAGGTTCCGATTATACACAGCAAACGATTGATATTTTTAAGGAGGCATTCAAAAAGTATGGTAAGCATGTTGGGATAGTCATCCAGGCTTATCTGCACCGAAGCAAAAATGATATACCGGAACTTGCGGAGTTGGGGGCTGATGTTCGTCTTTGTAAAGGCGCCTATGGTGAGCCGGAACGCATCGCTTTGCAGCATATGCCGGCTATACGTGATGCGTTCAAAGATTATACAAAAATACTTCTTGAGAAAACGACCTATCCCCGCATTGCAACTCACGATGACGAGCTTGTAACCTGGGTTAAAGATTTTACGCTTGAACACAATCTCGGCAAATCCAGGTTTGAATTTCAGATGCTTTATGGATTACGGGAAGAAACTATGATTCAGCTAACCAATGAGGGATATGATACCCGTGTTTACGTACCCTATGGAACCATGTGGTTCCCATACTTTAAGCGGCGGCTACTAGAGAGAAAAGAGAACATCTTTTTTGTTGCGAGTACGATGTTTAAAAAATAGGATCTATAGGAAGCTTTGTGGGTAAGGTATAATTTTTTCAAATCTTTCATTACCCGAACTGATTTGGGAATTGCACCAATGGGGCTAAAAATTACTTTGGCCTTGAAAAAATTGGCGGGATCAGGGAGGTGGAAGATCTGCGAAAACCTTTTATTATATCGCTTCGCGTTCAAAAGATGAGCGGTGAGTAGCTTATTAACAAACGATAAACGTGATGGACCATTGATAAAAGGTAGCAGAGATTCCGTGACCGCCGCAAATTTTTTCACAGCCTTGTCCCGACAGCTGTCGGGATGGTTCGTTTTGTATCAAGACAAAATGAACAGGGAGTTCTCCAATAGCAGTTGAATTTGTTTTCTACCCACAAGGTTTACCGTAGAACCAAAAAATAAAACATGCTGCTGATAAGCATTGATGTGCAGTTTGATTAATAAATTGTCTGAAATCAAGATTTAGCATCCGGAAGGAATGTCAGCACACCGTTCAAAATCGGATTCCGGCTGTCTGATTTCCATATAGCTGAAAGAGTGGTGCGTTGGGGGATACCTGTAAGTTCAATGAATTTGATATTCAGATTAAACCCGTGTTTTAAAGAACTCGGTACTATACCTATACCCAGTCCATTTTCTACCAATCTGAATATGGTGTTTGCATGAACAGACTCATGGGCAACTTTTGGATTAAACCCCTGGTCTTCAAAAATACTCATAATTTTGTCGAAGTAGCCATGGCTGTATTGACTTGAAAACAGAATAAAGGATTCCTCTTTTAAGTCCAGAACCGAGGTAAAGTTATTTTGATTAACCGGATGATTTTCAGGCAGAACCAGGCAAAATGCTTCTTCGAAAACATCGTGTTTATTTAAACCTTCAGGCAGTCTCATAGTTCTGATAAAACCCAGGTCAAGCTGGTCATTTCGAATTCGGTCTATTTGTTCCTGATTCGGCAACTCCGTTAAGATGGAATGGATGCCTGGTGATTCTGCATCAATCTGTTTAAGCAGCTCTGGAATTACCGATTGCATAGCAGATCCAACAAAGCCTATCCTGAGCTCTCCTCTGTCTCCTTGTGTTATATGCCCGATAGTCTCTTTAACAAATTCCAGATGATTGAACATGAACCGGGCCTCATCAACAAGATACTCTCCAGACTTGGTAAGGGATACGTTTCGTTTATCCCGAATAAACAACCTGGCATTTAAATAATCCTCGAGCTGCTGGATCTGCCGGCTTAGTGCGGGCTGAGTGATATAGAGTTTTTTCGCTGCTTTACTGAAGTGTAACTCTTCAGCAACGGTGAGAAAATATCTGAGATGCCGAAATTCTAATTTATTACTCATAAGCATTAATATATGTAAATAAAGTATTTTAAAACATGTAGTTCGTTAGCTACTTTTTGAAAAACAGATCGGAATTATGTCGGTATTTAAAGCAGGAAAGGAAAAGCTAACAATTCAGAAGTTGATTGATCTGGCTGAAGGCAGGTGTCAGATTATTTTAACCAAGGAAGTAGTTAATGCGGTTGTAAAAAGTTCAGACTGTGTTGCAGAAATTGTTGAAAATGGTGACGTAGTATATGGGGTAAATACAGGTTTCGGACCCTTATGCAGCACAGTTATATCAAAGACAGATACTGCCCGATTGCAGAATAATATTCTTCGCAGTCACAGTGTGGGCGTGGGGGAGGCGATAGATTGCAGAATCTCAAAAATGATGCTCATCCTCAAAGTTCATAATCTGAGTTATGGCTTTTCAGGAATTCAGCTTGACACACTGGAAAGGATGATCTGGATGATTGATAATGATGTGATACCTATAGTTCCGGAAAAAGGCTCGGTAGGAGCGTCAGGAGATCTTGCACCACTGGCACATCTCTTCCTTCCCCTTATTGGTCTCGGTCAGGTTGAGGTGGATGGGGAAGTCAAGGATACATTGAGTTATTATCAGGAATCAGGTATAGAGCCACTGGAGCTGAAAGCGAAGGAGGGGCTTGCTCTGATAAATGGCACACAGTTTATAGCAGCTCATGCGGTTTCAGGGATATATAAACTACACCACTATTTAAATGCTGCTGACATCATTGGCGCGATGAGCCTGGAGGGCGTTCTGGGAAGTGTGAGTCCATTTGTTAAAAAACTGCATGAAATTCGTCCGTTTGACGGAACGCGTTTGGTAGCCCACCGACTCAGGAATTTACTTGTTGATTCTGAAATGGTCCAGTCACATGCCAATTGTGGCAGAGTGCAGGATCCGTACTCCATCCGGTGTATGCCGCAGGTGCATGGCAGTTCCAGAAATGCATGGCTTCACGTCAAACAAATGGTGGATATTGAAATAAATTCAGTCACGGATAATCCAATCATTTTTTCAGAGAAAGAAACTATAAGCGGTGGGAATTTTCATGGTCAGCCTTTGGCAATTCCGTGTGATTATCTCACTGTTGCGGCACATGAACTTGGAAATATCTCAGACCGCAGAATTTATTTGCTCCTGGAAGGCAGGCATCCCGGGCTGCCGAAGTTATTAATGGATGACATTGGAATTAATTCCGGTTTTATGATTCCTCAGTATACGTCGGCTGCTTTGGTCAGCGAAAATAAATCACTTTGTTTCCCGTCTTCTGCAGACAGTATACCTACATCACTGGGACAGGAAGATCATGTGAGTATGGGGTCGATCAGTTCCCGGAAGTTGAATGAGGTAATCGATAATGTTGCTCAGATCCTGGCAATAGAATTGGTTACTGCAGCTCAGGCATTTGATTTTCGCCGGCCTATGAAGTCAGGTCCTGTTCTTGAAGCCTGCCACAATTTGATCAGAACATATATCGATCATGCCGACAGTGACAGAGTATTTGCTGATGATATTTCCAGGGCACATAAACTTATAAAAGAGTTTACTCTCAACCAGGTAGCCGAAAATACTGCAGAGGAATCAAAAATTGATATGAATGGAGAATTTGATGAACTATTCAGACTTTATTAAAAAATATGCGACACATCCCGGTTATAAAGCACCCACTGGTGCGGAATTAAATACAAAAAGCTGGCAGACGGAAGCACCGCTTCGAATGCTGTTGAATAATCTGGATGAGGAAGTGGCAGAGGCACCGGATGAGTTTATTGTCTACGGGGGCAACGGGCAGGCAGTACGAAATCGGGAATCTCTTGAGAAGATTGTAAAATCATTAATGGAAATGGATGAAAATCACAGTTTACTGATACAGTCCGGTAAGCCTGTTGGTATTGTCCGGACTCACCCTGAAGCGCCAAGAGTATTGATAGCTAATAGCAATCTTGTCCCGGAATGGGCCAACTGGGACCATTTTAACGAACTGAAAGAACGCGGATTGATGATGTACGGCCAGATGACAGCCGGCTCATGGATCTATATAGGAACACAGGGAATTTTGCAGGGAACCTATGAAACTTTCGTTTCCTGCGGGGAAAAGCATTTTGGTGGTAATCTCCGGGGAAAGCTGTTGGTTACGGGTGGAATTGGAGGTATGGGCGGAGCGCAGCCACTGGCAGCTACAATGGCGGGCGCTACTTTTCTTGGAGTTGATGTAGATCCTGAGCGCATCAAAAAAAGGATTAAAACCCGATATATCGACCGGATGACGGATTCTTATGAAGAAGCTATCCAATGGGTGACTGATGCTAAAGATCAGAAAGAGAATATTTCAGTAGGATTGGTGGGTGATATCGGTGATGTATTGGGACGATTAATAGAAGACGGAATCACACCGGATATTCTAACAGACCAGACATCTGCTCATGACCCGCTGAATGGTTATGTGCCGCACGGAATAACCCTGAAAGAGGCATTTAAGCTCAGGAAAACAGATCCTAAAGAATATGAACGTAGATCCATAGAAAGCATGGCTCGTCATGTTCGGTATATGCTTACACTCAAAGACAGAGGTGCTGTTACCTTTGATTACGGTAACAATCTGAGGGCGTATGCGCAAAAAGGCGGAGTAGAAAACGCTTTTGACTTTCCCGGATTTGTTCCCGCATATATTCGTCCGCTTTTCTGCGAAGGTAAAGGGCCATTTCGCTGGGCGGCTTTGTCGGGTGACCCGGAAGATATTTTCACAACTGATCGTGCTCTGAAAGAAGCATTTCCGGAAAATGAACACTTAATAAACTGGCTGGATCAGGCAAAAGAGAAAGTTGCATTCCAGGGATTACCCTGCCGAATTTGTTGGCTGGGTATGGGTGAACGCGAAAAAGCAGGAAAAATATTTAATGATCTGGTAAGGACCGGAAAAGTAAAAGCACCCATTGTAATCGGGCGCGACCACCTGGACTGCGGTTCGGTTGCTTCTCCAAACAGAGAAACTGAAGGAATGAAAGATGGTACCGATGCAGTAAGCGACTGGCCCCTTCTGAACCTGATGTCGAATGCGACTGGCGGTGCAACATGGATAAGCTTTCACCATGGAGGCGGAGTTGGAATGGGATTCAGCCAGCATGCAGGGATGGTGGTATTGGCAGACGGAACAGACAGAGCAGAAAGGTGCCTTAAAAGAGTTCTTCATAATGATCCGGCAATGGGTATTTTCCGTCATCATGATGCTGGTTATGATAGAGCAACTGAAGTAGGAGAAGAGCACAACTTATTGTTATGAAACCATTGACTATATACGGGCCTTTTACTCAGCTGCTAAGTATGGATGAAACACCCGGGCATGGTGCATTAAGCGATGATGACATCAAAATAACCAGCGGTCAGGGCATCGCCGTTGAATCCGGAGTTATTATCGAAATTGGGGATTTTGATAATCTGATTGGAAAATATCCACAAGGCAGCCGCCAACTTTCTGATAGACGCGATTTAGTGGCAATTCCGGCATTTGTGGATTGCCATACTCATATCTGCTGGGGCGGAACACGGGTAAATGATTATGCAATGAGGGTGGCCGGCAAATCCTATCTTGAAATCGCCAGATCAGGAGGGGGTATAATGGATACTGTTAAAGCCACGAGAAAAGCAGATACTGAAGAATTAATTGAAGGGTTATTGTTAAGGGCGGATGAGCATATCCGGCGTGGAATAACAACGATAGAGGTTAAATCAGGCTACGGACTTACGATCAAAGATGAGCTCAAAATGCTCAGGTGTATTAAAGCTGCAAACGAGCATACATCGGCTACATTGATCCCAACTTTTTTGGGGGCACATATGAAGCCGAAAGAATTCAAAGGAAATCACCGGGAATACCTCAAAGTATTACTGGATGATTTGATTCCTGTTATTCAAAAAGAAGAGCTGGCAGAACGCGCAGATATTTTTGTGGAAGAGGGTGCGTTTGGCATTGAGGATGCCCGGTGGTATGTGCGGAGCATCAAAGAGAAAGGTTTTGACGTAACCATGCATGTTGATCAGTTTCATTCCGGCGGCTCAGTAGTGGCAGTTGAGGAAGGTTGTGTCTCCGCCGATCACCTTGAATTCACAGATGAGGATGCTATAAAACTATTCGGTGATAGTGAAACTGTGGCAGTAGCACTCCCCGGCGCTTCTATGGGGCTTGGTATGCAATTCACTCCGGCCAGAAAGTTACTTGATGCCGGTGCAAGTCTGGCTATTGCCAGCGACTGGAATCCTGGTTCAGCACCAATGGGTGATCTGGTTACTCAGGCCTCTCTTTTAGGAGCTTTTGAAAAACTGACAATCGCTGAAACTCTTGCCGGTATTACCACACGCGCAGCACGTGCTTTGCGTATTGAAACAGGGACTATTCAGGCTGGAAAAAAGGCTGCATTTACCATATTCAAAACCAGTGACTATCGGGACATATTCTATCGGCAAGGACAGCTTAGTCCATCTTTTACTGTAATCGGAGAAAATTTCATTTCAAATGAATAGTAAGTTATATAAACCTTCAAACCCTTCAGTCTGGTCCGGACGTATCGATTCGGAAACTGACTATGATCAGTTTCGATACCATCAGATAGTTAAATGTACGGAGTTGAAGGAAATGACAGATGGAAATGGAAATGAAGTTTCGATACTGGGTTTTGAATCTGATATTGGCGTGGAAAGAAACGGAGGAAGAATTGGTGCTGTAAAAGGCCCCGATTATTTCAGAAAAAATATTGGGTCATTGTGCTGGCATGGTGATCCGGGTGGCTTTATTGATGCCGGAAATATTAAACCTGAAAGAGATCTGAAAGCGGCTCAGCATGAGCTTGGAAAAGCAGTCTTTTTTTTACTGGAAAAGAAAAAACGGCCATTTATTATTGGCGGCGGACATGAGACGGCATTCGGTCACTTTAAAGGTATCGCTGATTTTTTAAATAAACATGATCCTGAGGCAAAACCGGGAATTCTGAATATTGATGCCCATTTTGACTTACGATCGTATGAAAATGGTGCTCATTCCGGTTCGTCTTTTCTTCAGGCCCACGATTATGCATTAGAAAAAGAGCTGGACCTGAAATACTTCGTATACGGAATAAACTCCGACAACAACACGCGGCATTTGTTTAATAAAGCTAACGATCTGGGGGCAATTTACTGTACCAATCAGGAGATTTTTCAACACGAACCTGAGGCCCTTCAGAAATTGAGAAACTTTCTACAGAGCAGGACCCATATATATCTTACTGTTTGTCTGGATGTCTTCCTTTCCGCAATAGCTCCCGGTGTAAGTGCACCGGCATGGAATGGTATCATGCTGAGTCATGCTCAGAAAGTATTCGATATTGTAAAAAAGTCAGGGATGCTAATGTCAATGGATGTATGCGAATTGAACCCTGAATATGATGAGCATGGGAAAACTGCCCGGGTAGCAGGCACATTATTTAGTGAACTGGTCCGGTAAGCTTTTTTCAAGGGTGTTTACCGGTTCACTGAGATCAATTGTATTCAAGTGGCTCAGAACCTTCTTGAACATCCAGCATATCCCTGTTTATTTCAGCAAGGTAGTGCCTTCCGCTTTCCTGATCGTAGCGAATGTAAAAAAGACGGTTTTCACTTAACACGTTAATAGTCCCGCCAAGCATCTCCGGTCTCACTGAGAGTGTAAAGCTGCCACTGTGCGGAGCCTGGATGGTGCCGGTAATAGACCGTGTCTCATCGCCTATCGCTTGATTTCTTTTGACTTCTACGGATATAGTAAGGTTATCATCGAGAGAAATATGAATCAGTGTGCCGGGCGTAAAGGTTTTAATGGCGTCTGTTGATTCTGATGGCCTGATAAATGAAAATGCAGTAACCAGTGAGTCATTGAGATCTGCCGGCCACACGAACGAGGAATCAATGGTCCCGGAAGGGGAAAACAGCAATGAATCTGCAGGTTGAATCTGAAGAAGAGCAGGACTGGCCGTCTCATTCATGTTCATAGAAGAAGATCCATTTTCATCACTGTCACCGCATCCCCAAAAAATCAGGGATGCCGCCATTAATAGTGAAACTATTGAAGCCGGCCTGACAAAAAGAATTAATTTCATACAGTTCCTATTTAATGAGGATCATTTGACGGGTTAACATCTGCTCAGGCGTTTTCAGCCGGTACATGTAAATACCGCTCGACAGGTTGCTTGCATCAAATGTGTGCTGATGGCTGCCTGCACTCAATGAACCATTAATAAGTGTTGCCACACGCTGTCCGGTAATGTTGAATACCTCAAGTGTGACATCTGATGAACGATTCAGTGAAAATTGAATAGTCGTCGTTGGGTTGAAGGGATTCGGGTAGTTCTGTGAAAGTTCAGCGCGCTGTGGCACTTCCTGTATCAATTCTGATGATGTGGCCATTTCTATATTCGCTGAAACAGGAACTTCCAGAACCGGGTTAGCCGGGTCATTGCTTCTTACCAGCAGAATAGTTTCATATGACCCGGTTTCCACATCTGTGGCATTAAGGGTTAAGTTAACTGTTTGAGACTCTCCCGGAGCAACCACGCCACCAAACGACTCTGTTGTGAGCCAGTCGAAGGGAGAGTAAAGGCGTTCCACACGAATATTGTCTACATCCATGTATGCCCCGCTGACATCATTTCGCTGACCAAAATATATGTAGTCTGGTTTACGACCTGATGTATAGGGATTTGAAGCAATTGGAGTACCGTCGAGAAAGTAGTCTATAGATCGATTATTAGGATTGTAGTGGATTTCCATTGTTCGGTAAGCGCCATCAGACGGAAATGTTATGCCTGTAGACGAGAATGTTCCCTCACCAAATTCGTCTACAGATTGCGCAAAAATATTTTCTTCCGCAATGATGATCCCTGACGATATGACTCGATTGCTTCCGTCATAGACATAAACGTCAAAAACTTCTCCGGAGCCATTAACGGCCTGATCCTGAGTGGCAATGTCGAATGTTACTACAAACTCTCCCATAGGTTGAGGGCCGAAAAACGGAGACCTCGAAAACATAGAGCCGGATGATTCTGTGCGTCTTGGAAGCCGCATGTGCTGACTGCCATCTGAGGAATTTTCATCTGAAATCTGAAAAGGGGTCAAAGTTGAAAATGATCTCCATCCAACGCTTGCTGGAAAATCTCCAAGAGTAAAACCTTCAGAAGACTCGAAACTTGTAGAATAAATCACTCCAGGCTCATCTGATTGTATAAATTCAGCTGTTGACCCGGATGAGTATGTGTTAATCAACGGATCAGAATCGAGAGTCTTTGCAGAAACCTGTTTTGACGCTGAAACGCCGCTGCTTTGTATATCGAAATCAAAATCCCACATCAAATCACTGGTTCCATTGTTGGTGATAGTAACCGGTACAGTCGCCGTACTGTTTTCCTGATTTAAGTCTGCTGATATTGATGAAACATCAATAGTGGTTACCGGGGGGTCTACAATAGTCGATCGGTAAGATGCAATGACACGCTTGATTTCCCGCATGCTTCGAGCATTGTCGGCGGGCCCGCCCTCATTTGTAGTATTCACAGGGTTACCGGTAGGTGTGCCTGATAATTGTACCTGTGGGTTTGAAAAGTAGGGTACAGTTTGGAATATGACATCATTGTATGCCATGATAGTGGCGTAATTGCCCTCAGGTGTAGCAAAAAGATTCCCGGTTGAATAGACAAAAAGGCCACCAAATTCGTCAGCCTGAGCCGACGTTTGATTCCTTGAATGTACGTTTCCAATGTTGTGTCCAAATTCGTGTACCAGTGTATAGTTGGAGGCAATTTGTTGAACTCTGTTTACCGAGAAAGCCAGACTGGAAGATCCGGCCGTTGAGAAATTGACCCATGCTATTCCACCCGTATTAGGTTCACTCAGAATTGAGGCGACAACATCTGCACCATACTGATCTCTTAGCTGGTGTGCTTCTTCCATATAACCATCGAAATCCGATTCATTACAGCTGCTGGTGGGGCAAAGTTCAAAGCGATTGTCAGGATTTCGGGTTAGCCGGCGAAGATGATCGCCTCCTGAAACATAGTCGGGGTCACTAGAACTGAGGCGTTCTAAGGAATCACCGTTGTAATCTGTCTGGTAGTAGTGGACAAGTCTCAGCTTTATTCCGGTTTGACTATTATCGAGAGCCGTTTGTGAATTTGCCATGGCGGCAGATATTACGGCATCAATCGTATTAAAGGAGGTAGATTCAGCCCAGGTTTTTGCATTGGCCGTATATAGCAACATCAGATCGATGGTAATTTCATCGTTAAGAGAACTCGTCATGGAAGCCGTGGTGGGAAGGGGAGATTGAGATACTTCCGCTCCTGTTGCCTTGCCTTTTAGTTCATCTGACGCTAACTCAGACATATCGTGATTTACCTCATGAATTGAACAAAACTGTTCGTCATCGTAAAATGAAGAGGATTGGGCCACATAGTTTTGATCGACCGATTTATCGTACTCAAAGAAATAGACTTCTTCGTGTGATTTATGATAAATACCGTGAAGTTGCCCGTTCGAATAGGTAAATGTAAATGTATTTTGAGGATTTTTGATGTCCTGCGTCAAAAATGATAGTGTAGTAGGGGTATAATTTTCTACCCTGTTTACTTTGAGTGTGACAATGGAGCCTGGTGTGGGTTCCATTTCTATATAATCACCCGCATCTATATTTAAAAAATTGACTTCCTCATCATTGAGCGTGTAATATTGACGCTGTTGGTCGACTCCGGAAATCGTTTTTGCGGTCATTTGTTTAGACCGGTTGTCCATGGAGTTAAGCTTAAATACCTGTTGCGCATGAACGTCGGCCGCACTAAAAATGATGAATAATAACAGCGAAATGCTTGATAGGAGTATCTTCATGATAAATATTGCTTCTGAGTGTTGATAAGTAGGTATTTAGGAGTAAAAATTGTGAGAAACAAATAAAATAGGGTGTCTAAATAAAGATTAATCTTATAAAATTTTATCGCTTTACCTTTGGATCAATTAATTTTTAAAATTTAAAGCTTAGTTCAAGATGGAAAACAGAGCCTCTTCCCGGTTAAAATCAGCCGGCATGCTGGTGTTATTTTTACTTACATGCTTTGGAGTTGCATGGACAGGTGCACAGGTTTCGCCGGGCATTGCCTCTTCAAATTGGTACGAGCAATTAAATAAACCGGATTGGAATCCCCCAGGATGGCTCTTTGGCCCGGTATGGACAATTTTATATACCATGATGGCTATTGCAGCCTGGCGCATTTGGAGGAAACTTGGATTTGCAGCCGGTAAAACAGAACTGTCTTGGTTTGCTGTTCAACTATTACTAAACGGCCTTTGGTCTCAACTATTTTTCAATGCCCAAAATCCGGGACTTGCTTTCGTTGAAATACTGTTTCTTCTATCGGCAATTATTGCTACTACCATTTATTTCTATAGAGAAGACAGACTCGCAGGATACTTGATGGTCCCATACATTTTGTGGGTCGCCTTCGCGACGGTCTTAAACGGCACAATTTGGATGATGAATTAGGGGTGAGTTTTGAGTTTTTAGTTGTATTAAAAAAACTCATAACTAAAAACTTAGAACTCAAAACTGTCTCAAGAGAATCGATCCGCCAGCCGATTAATCAGATATCCACTCTCTTTGAGGGCTTGTGTAGCAAAGCGCCCGAAAAAATCTGTGACTTTCTCAAACTCTTTCACGAATCCTTTTTTATCGTTTTTTTCGACCATGGATATCAGGCGCTCATGATGTTTAAAAAAAGAAATGAGCAGCTCCCGGCGCTCCTTATTTGCAAACACAATATCAGCGTAAAGTTCAGCATCCTGTGCAAAAATGCGGCCGGTCATCATTAATTCCGCTCTGTAAACCGGGCTTGAATAATCCAGCATCTGATGGGGGTCAAGATCATACTCTTTCATAAATGAACCGTGCAAAAGTGCTACAAAATGACGCAGACCCTGTACCAGGTTCATTACGTGATCGTGATTTTCCGGGTCAGCTTCAATAACACGCATTCCCCAGAGCCTGCACTGTTCTATCAGCCACTCACTGGCTTCCGGATTTCTGCCTTCGCAAACGACCATTAGCTGCTTGGATAAATTCGGGACATCAGGCCCGTGCATGGGGTGCAACCCTACCACAGGCCCCTCATGTGAATCCAGCATTGCCTGAAGAGGCTCTGATTTATTGCTGGTGAAATCCGCAAGGATTGTTTTTTCATCAAGTTTGCTGGAAAGCCTCTCAATAACTGAAACTGTTAAGTTAATTGGAACTGTAATAATAGCCAGGTCCAGCTTTGGTGCAAATTCTTCGAGTTCAAACCAATTTCCTTTATCAATGCTATATGTTTGATGACCGCTTTGATCAGCTACCTTGCGATACAGTGATCCCATACCGCCTTCACCCCCTACAAAAAGAATATTTTTGGGCTCGGGTGTTGCTCTGGGGAACGTATGAGTTGATTGTGTCGCCCTGGAAGCTGACATTATCATCCGCAGGAAATCTTCTGCCCAATCAGGATCGAGCTCTCTTTTTTTTGCCATGGTGCGAAATTTTGCACTTTTTTGCTCTTCCCTTTCAGCTACAAAAACAGGCAGCTG
>CAZVEP010000051.1:0-6091 GCA_964625635.1 uncultured Rhodohalobacter sp. | reverse complement strand
TGCGAAATTTTGCACTTTTTTGCTCTTCCCTTTCAGCTACAAAAACAGGCAGCTGGTTTTCAATTTTAAATTCTATCACCTCACGTGATACTTTGTTGCGTTCTTTAAGCAAATCAAGGATCTGGCGATCTATTGAATCAATTTGATCCCGCTGAGAGGATAAGTCTGTGTTGTTTGACATGATATTTCTAATGTTATGTAGCTTCCAAAACCGATTAGTGTATTTGATATCGGATATTAGCGGTCACTATCCATGGTGGGTAAAAGCATTTGTTATGGAAGTAATCAACTTACGTTAAAAGGGAATATCTTTAAAAAAATAAAAGTAGCTCAATCTCACGTAAATTGTAAATCTATTGGGAATTTGCTCAAGCTTCAGGCTTTATTTAGGTATTGAATTTTATATCAGATGTCACTCACACTTTTGATATAAAACTGTTATTTTATAATTCTGAATTTAAAGCAAGATCGACCCATGAAGAAAAAAGCATTTTATATCATTTCAGGATTTATTCTATTTGCAGCATTGGCGCGATTGCTGCCGCATGCCTATAACTTTACGCCGTTGGGAGCGATTGCACTTTTTGGTGCCGCATATTTCCCAAAGAAGAAATTGGCATTTATCATCCCTGTATTAGCACTTTGGCTTAGTGATCTTGTTTTAAATAATGTTATGTATTCAGCGTATTATGATGGTTTCACGTTCTTCACGAGCGGGTTTCTGTATATTTACGGAGCATTTGCAATGATCGTTATTCTTGGAATCACGCTTTTGAAAAAAATATCATTTCCTCGTGTTATTGGTGGAGCTTTAGGAGCATCGGTTATCTTTTTCATCGTCAGTAATTTTGGAGTGTGGTTAAGCAGTCCGATGTATCCTGTTACGATAGAAGGCCTGATAATGTGCTATACTGCGGCAATTCCTTTCTTTCACTATACTATAGCCGGAAACCTTATCTACTGCGGCGTGCTGTTTGGAGGGTTTGAATACCTCAGGTACAAAGCTCCTGAACTGGCAACAATTCAAGCCTGATTCGTATAACGACGACATCTGCCCACAAATCGTCAGATCAAATACTTTCCCTGCTGCCGGGGTTAACAGAGTTGGTCTGTGCCCTTGGGCTGGAAGGACAACTCATAGGGCGATCGCATGCCTGTGATTATCCTGAATCCGTAACTGATCTGCCGGTTCTTACATCCGTAAACTATTCTCGAGCGTCACACTCTCAAAGCAAGGATATTCATGAGTCAGTAACCAGATTATTACAAAAGGCCCTTTCTATTTATGATGTAGACGAAGAAATGCTCAGACGCCTTAGTCCCGGAATCATCCTCACTCAGGATCATTGTGAGGTCTGTGCTGTTTCATTCAATGAGTTACAAAAAGCTGTCAGGAAAACTTTTGGGGACACTACACAGGTAGTGTCAGTGTCTCCATCAACTCTGCAGGGTATTTTTAAATCTTTTCAAAACATTGCAGATGCACTGGACGTATCAAAAAAAGGCCAGGACCTTGTGGAGAGTATTCAAAACAGGTTTGATGACATTCTGGATAGAACGCAAGAATTGGAAAAGCCAAGTGTTGTGGCCCTGGAGTGGCTGGATCCATTAATGACTGGCGGTAACTGGATGCCCGAAATGATTAAAATTGCGGGTGGAGTTCCCCATTTGGCTGAAGCTGGTAAACATTCCCCATGGTGCACATGGGACGACATTCATTCACTCGATCCGGATATTCTGCTTATTGTACCTTGTGGCTATGGAATAAATAAAACCATGGGTGAAATGGGCGTCCTGACAAAAAATGAGGGGTGGAAAGATTTAGCCGCTGTTAAAAACAACCGGGTCTATATTTTAGATGGAAATCACTACTTTAATCGGCCTGGGCCCAGAATAAAAACATCGGTTGAGATTTTGGCAGAAATATTTCATCCTGAAGAATTTGACAGGCATCATGAAAAGAGTGGCTGGCTACATTATCAAAGTACATTAAATGCAGCAGGACCGCGATAGAAGTGAAAAAATCAAGACATCATACCATGAGTAAAAAAGTAATTATAATCGGGGCAACGTCTGGAATTGGTGAAGAATTAGCCCGCCAGTGTGTAGACAAGGAGTATCGTGTGGGCGGGACAGGCCGGCGCATAGAGCGTCTTGAAGATTTGAAAGAGGAATTGGGCAACTACTTTTATTATGCGCCAATGGATGTGACGAAATTTGATGAGGCAAAAAAGCAGTTACACAAGCTTATTGATGATATTGGCGGCATGGATATGATTGTGCTGAATGCGGGAATTTCAAATTACCCGTCTTCTTCCATTACGACGATGGAGCAAAAAGTGATAGATGTAAATGTAAGTGGTTTCGTTCAGCTATTTGGAGAAGCCTTTCAGTACTTTAAAAAACAGGGTTATGGCCATATTGTAGGGGTGTCATCTATAGCTTCACTGTTTGGGTCGTCCCGTGCAGCTCCTTACAGCTCGTCTAAAGCATTTATCTCTACTTACATGCAGGCTTATCGCCAGCGGTGCAATAAAATGAAAGAAGATATTACCATTACAGATGTAAAGCCGGGATTTGTTAAGAGCGAGATGACGGAAGGCAAGAAGGGAATGTTCTGGGTGGGAGAAACAGATAAAGCCGTTAAACAGATGCTTAAAGATATCGAAAAAAAGAAGTCTTACTCATATGTTACCCGGCGGTGGAGATTAGTTGCCTGGCTGATAAAACTCACTCCTAACTGGGTGTTAGATCGTCTTTGAGAATTTACAGCTTACAATGACGGGAATCTTTCTACCAGGTATGCAAGACGTACTCTATCGTCAGATCAAAAGGTAGATCAGCATTAGTATGAAAGGGAGCGTGAACACCCAGTCCCAATTCGTTTTTCTTTGTGTAGTATCGTTCTCCATAACAATTTTGTAACTCGTGCCTTGCTCATTTGTTCCGCGCTTGCCATATAGTTAGATATACGCGCGCATGGTCTCTGAAGATGGCTCTTAAAATTCTTATCGGAGTGTGAATCGGGTTTCGTAAGTAATAACCCGAGTTCGATTACTAAATTTTCGACATGATCAGAATAAAAGTCTTCTCTAATAATGAGAGATTGAGAGGGATGTTCATCGGATTTTTTAAGAATCTGACAATTATCCCCCTGTTTCCCCCTTTTTTCGCCGCAAGCATCCCTTCGGGGAAGGGGGACTCTTTTCTTTATGATTTTATAATCGAACTCAGGTTAATAATGATTTTTAGCACATTATTGATAACCAGGGAAAGTGAAGAAGTGATCTTTCAACCCAGCCAGCCATCCCGGTCGAGGCTTCTGTACTGGATGGCTTCCGAGATGTGATTTGAGCGGATCGTTTCAGATCGGTCGAGATCAGCAATAGTGCGGGATACCTTTAAAATTCGATCATAAGCCCTCGCAGATAGCCCAAGCGAGTTCATTGCTTTTTTGAGCAGGTTTTGGCTGTTGTCGTCTAAAGGGCATATTCTTCGGGCGAGCTTTGTATTCATTTGAGCATTACAATAGACGCCCTCAATTCCAATAAAGCGATGATCCTGTAATTCTCTTGCGTCAATGACCCGCTTTCGGATATCTGATGAACTCTCTCCCTTAGCTTTAGCAGAAAGTTCTTCATAGCTTACTTTATCCACATCAACATGAAGATCAATTCTATCCAGAAGTGGGCCGCTGATTTTGCCAAGATATCGCTGCATTTGAATATTGGTTGATCCCTCCGGAGCATCGGGGTCAAACCAATCACCGGTGGGAGACGGATTCATAGAGGCAACCAACATGATCCGACTGGGGTAGCTAACGCTCATCCTGGCTCGGGATATACTTACAAACCCATCCTCCAGCGGTTGGCGCATTACCTCGAGGGCACTTCTTTTAAATTCCGGAAGCTCGTCCAGGAAAAGAACACCGTTATGCGCCATTGAAATTTCACCTGGCATAGGAATACTTCCTCCACCTACAAGTGCAACATCAGACACAGTGTGATGAGGGCTTCGAAAGGGACGATTTGTGACCAGTGCTTTGCCATTTGACAAAAGTCCGGCTACTGAATGAATTTTAGTCGTTTCAAGCGCCTCATCTAAAGTGAGAGGAGGTAAAATAGTTGGAAGCCGGCGGGCCATCATCGTTTTTCCAGATCCTGGGGGCCCTACCATAATCACATTATGGCCGCCGGCAGCAGACACTTCCAGTGCGCGTTTCACATTTTCCTGCCCTCTTACATCGACGAAATCGAGTATATCCTGTTTGCCATTTTGATGGAACAGCGTCTTGGGATTAATTTTTAAAGCTGAGTGGGTGGATTCATCTTCAAACCACATCATGACCTGCTCAAGATTTTCAAAAGCCATCACTTTAATGCCGTCGACAACCCCTGCTTCAGCGCCATTCGATTTTGGAACGATCAGGTAGTCGATGTTTCTGTTACGGGCTTCCACGGCAATTGGCAGTACGCCTTTAACCGGGCGTAAACTGCCATCCAGGGCTAGTTCGCCAAGAACAAGGGACCTAGATAGCTTCTCAATGTTAATCTGTTCAGATACAGCCAGCAAACTCAGTGCAATTGGCAGATCAAAGGCACTTCCTTCTTTCGGCAGATCAGCAGGGGCGAGGTTAACGGTGATACGCCCGCGGGGAAAGTAAGCACCTGCATTCTTTAAAGCGGCGTCAATTCTGTCTTTGGATTCACTTACAGCACGATCGGGAAGCCCGACCAGGTAGTATTTAGGAACACCACCGCTCATGTTGACTTCAACTTCAATGAGGCGGGCGTTGACTCCGATGGTGGATGCACAGTATACCTTTGATAGCATAGATTTGAATCTTTATTCACTCTCTTTCGTAGTATGAGTATGAAAAGGCATATTCCTTACATATTTAGAGATAAATTAATTAGGCGAAACACTATGGAATCTACAAATCGAACGTTTTTTGAAGAGATTACAGGTACTGTTGATGAGATAATCCGTGAAGTTCGAAAACTGATAAAGGAAGGCAATGCACGTACGCTAATCATCAGAAAAAAAGATGGGCGTGAACTTTTTAAAACTCACCTTACCATTGGTGTGGCCGGCACGGCACTTTTCACAGTAATGGCTCCCATCATATCAGCAATAACCATGTTCGTGATGTTCGCCAATGATGTAGAAGTGCTTGTTGAAAAGCGAGAAGATGGACAGGCAGATTCAGATACCAAGAGTGAAAATACCAGAGATGAGTACGAAGTCGAAGGGGAGATTATTGATATTGAAGAGGGAGAAGACGAGGACGAAGAGCTTGGTAAAGATTGACGCCCGGCAAGGAGGAGGCTTTTGAATTGGTGAATTGTTGAAATTGTGAGGAATTTATAAAAAGAATTAGGAACTTGCAGCCATTTGGAAAAACTATCGATTTAACGATTTGCTAAAAACGGCATCTTTCTTAATTGCCTTTTCCAGTTTTCTTTTATACTCATCAGCCGGTATTTCTATACACCCAAACTGAGCAAGATGATCGGTATAGAACTGGGTATCCCAAAGTTCGAACCCATTTGCATCGAGGATTCTGTGGCAGTGCCAGAGAGCTACTTTGTCTGCTTCTTTTTTATTTTTAAACATTGACTCTCCAAAAAAAGCAGATCCTAATGATACTCCATATAGGCCGCCGGCGAGTTTATCATCAGAGTCATACATTTCCACTGAATGCGCATGGCCCGACATATGCAGCACCTCATAAGAATTAATAATCAAATCAGAAATCCATGTTGACTCACGATCTGCGCAAAATTCTACGACATCCCTGAAACGGGTGTTGATCCGGCATTTAAACCTACCCTGTCGAATAATCCTTTGCACGTTACTTGATACATGAAAGGAGTCAATCGGGATAACTCCACGCTGACGGGCAGAGTACCAATTTACAGAAGTATCGCTCCTCGCTTCACTCATGGGAAATATACCCTGACTGTAAGCCTCAAGAAGAGCTTCCGGCGGGATTATCTTTTTATTGGATGATGAGTTCAAAGGCTTTGATTAATGTAAACGTTAATTTTATAATTATTAAAGTTAAAACTAAGGCTTGACATCCGGAAAT